>NZ_JBGCCT010000026.1 GCF_041260665.1 Catenulispora sp. GP43
AGGGCATGTACTCGGTGATCACGGCCACCCGCAGAGCGGACCGCTCGGCGTCGCCGGGCGCCAGGCGATGCATCCGGTCCAAGGACCGCAGCGCCAGGGCTCGCTGATCGGACCGGTCACAACCGTTGCGATCGAAGCCCTGGCCGATCCGCGGCTCGGACGCGCGCTCGCGGGCCTGAACTTGCTGGCGCGTCACAGGCACGGCGACAGTCGCGTCACCGGCGGTCGCGTTGGGACGGGGGCGGAGTCCAGGGACCGTCCGGGAACGGCGCAGCTGATCTCGTAGCGCGTGCGGTCGGACCGAGCTTGTCGGCGTGCTGGTGGAGGTTGTGCCCATGGAACGCCCTACGCTTTCGCATATGGGGCGTCGGCTGCGTGGGAGGGCTTTCGCGGCCGAAGGTGAAACCGGTGCCTGCCCCGACCGCATACGGCGCGGCGGAATTCACGGCGCCAAAGTCTGGGGCGTATGAAGTTACTGCCACATTAGCGCGAATCGGCATGGTCCGTATATAGCGCCCCGAACTCCTACCCGGCGCGATCGCGAGAGGCCAGCGGTCCGGTACGCGGCAGCGCGGATGCGGGCACGGCGGCTGGCTGAAGCCGGTGTTCGGCCAGGCGTCGGGGGACAGGCCGATCTGGCCGCGGTCCACACCGTGCCGCGCGCAGGACGGATCGGAGTGGTGGGTGTTGTGCCAGCTCTCCCCCATCGACAGCAGGGCCAGCCCGGCCCATATCAGCGCCGTGACTCCCGCGGTCCAGGCGAAGTCGCCGATCGCCCAGCCGGCCAGAGCCGGCACGGCCAAAGACGCCACACACAGCGCGGGGAACAACCCGGAAGCCCGGCGCATGACCGGTTCGGCCACCAGGTCTGGGGCGAAGTGGCCGACGTCGGTCGGATCGTCGCCGAACAGCCAGCCGAAGTGCGCATGGACCAGGCCGCGCAGTTGGCCCACCGGCCCGGTGCCGTACCGGTAGGGCGAGTGCGGATCACCGGGCCGGTCGGTGAACGCGTGATGCCGCCGGTGGGTCGCGACCCAGCTGATGACCGAACCCTGGAAGCTCATCGATCCCGCGACCGCGAGCCCCGCACGCAAAGCCGGCCTGGCGTTGAAGCTCCGGTGGGTCAGCAGTCTGTGGAAGCCGACGGTCACACCGAACCCGGTCAGGAAGTAGAAGAAGCCCCGGCCGCGCCTCGCGGGGTGAGGCGCGGCACCGGTCCAGGGATGTTACTTGGGGAGGATGACGCCGATGAAAGCGCGGTAGCGCCGCAGGGCCAGGCGCAGCTCCTCGGTTCCAGGGCTGCCGTGCTGCCAGTCGACCGCCAGGTCGGTCCTGCGTGCCTGGAAGGAGCTGAGCAGGGCTGTGGCGATCTCGTCGATGAGCCTGTCGGCGTCACGTACGGACTCCGCCGGGTCCTCCACGAACCCGACCTGGATCTCGGCCCAGCGGCTGAGGAAGGCCTGCTCCGCCTCGTCGGTCAGGAGCGGCTCGCGGACGAGGGGGTCCGAAGGCGCCGCCATCGACGTCTCCGGCTCCACAGACTCCGGCTCCGGCTGCCGCTCCTCGGTGAGCACGCCCCCGTCGTCGGCCCACCGATGGGTCGGCTCGGTCAGGAGGGTGTCCTGGTTCTGGTTCAGGATCGGTTCGGCGTTCACGGCGTGGCCTCCGATTGCATGATCCCGCGCGGGACCACCGCACCGGGTCCGGTGAGCAGGTCTTCGAAGAGCGTTTGGTACTGCATCAGGGCTTCGCGCTTCACCTCGGTCGGCATCGATGCCGGATCGGTCCGCATACGCTCGCTGACCCACAGCGCCTGACGGTAGTCCGCCATGGCGCGCCCGTGCTGGACCGAAAGCAGCGCCAACTGCTCGCCGCGGTCGTCGACGGGATAGCCCCTGGCCTCCAGCAGCCGGGCGATCAGCTGCTCGGCGCTCGACAGGGCGACCACCGGGTCGTCGAGGAAACCCCCTCGGATGTGCTCCCAGGACGAGGCGTAGAAGTCCCGGTCGTTCGCGCTGATCGGTTCCAGGCGCAGCCTGCTGTGCATCTGGTTGCGCCGCGTCAGCTCACGGTCCGCGGCCCGCGTTCCGCCGTACTCGGACCGCACCCGGTCGTATTCGGGCCCGAACGAGGTTCGGATCTCGCGCTTGGCGTACTCGCGCCGGCCGCGGATCGCCACGACGGCGACGACCAGGACGATGGCGATGAAGATGATGATCGCAGCTGTGATCATGTGCGCCTCCTCAAAGGGGCTTCCGCCCATGAGTACCCGGATCGCCGGATCCAAACGGGGTGGCGCAACCTACTTCATGCGACCTGGGGCCTCGGTGAAGCCGTTGACGTGCTTGGTGATGCTGAGCTGGCCGACGTTGTCGGCGTCCATGGCCTCGGCCTTGTCCTGGTCGGCCAGCAGCGTGCCGTCATTCAGCTCGAAACCGCGCTTGAACTGCGCGACCGCGTCCTTGAACGCCGAGACCGTGTCGTCGGAGAACTGACCGGTCTCGCGGACCGTCGCCAGCACGCCGGCGTGGTCGGTCTTCAAGAAGGAGATGAACTCCTTCTCGAAACGGCGCACGTCGGCCACCGGAACGTCATCCACCGAGCCCGAGGTGCCGATCCAGATCGCGGCCACCTGCTCCTCGACCGGGTACGGCTCATACTGACCCTGCTTGAGGATCTCCACCATGCGCTGGCCACGGGACAACTGGGCCTTGGAGGCGTCGTCCAGGTCCGAGGCGAAGGCGGCGAACGCCTCCAGGTCACGGAACTGGGCCAGGTCCACACGCAGCGAACCGGACACCGAACGCATCGCACGCACCTGCGCCGAACCACCGACACGGGACACCGAGGTACCCACGTTGATCGCCGGACGCACACCAGAGTTGAACAAGTCGGTCTCGAAGAAGCACTGACCATCGGTGATCGAGATGACGTTGGTCGGAATGAACGCCGAAATGTCGTTGGCCTTGGTCTCGATGACCGGCAAACCGGTCATCGACCCACCGCCCATCTCGTCGTTCAGCTTCGCGCAGCGCTCCAGCAGGCGGGAGTGCAGATAGAAGACGTCACCGGGGTACGCCTCACGGCCCGGCGGGCGGCGCAGCAGCAGCGACATCGAACGGTAGGCCTCGGCCTGCTTAGTCAGGTCGTCGAAGACGATCAGGACGTGCTTTCCGTCGTACATCCAGTGCTGACCGATGGCCGAGCCGGTGTACGGCGCCAGGTACTTGAAACCGGCCGCGTCGGAGGCCGGGGCCGCGACGATGGTCGTGTACTTCATCGCACCGGCCTCCTCCAGCGCGCCCTTCACGGCAGCGATGGTGGAGCCCTTCTGACCGATGGCGACGTAGATGCAGCGGACCTGCTTCTTCGGGTCGCCCGACTCCCAGTTCTGCTTCTGGTTGATGATCGTGTCCACGGCCACCGCGGTCTTGCCGGTCTGCCGGTCACCGATGATCAGCTGACGCTGGCCGCGACCGATCGGCGTCATCGAGTCGATGGCCTTGATACCGGTCTGCAGCGGCTCCTTCACCGACTGACGGGCCATCACACCCGGCGCCTGCAACTCCAGGATGCGGGTGCCCTCGGCCTCGATCGGGCCCAGGCCGTCGATCGGCTCACCCAGCGGGTTCACCACCCGACCCATGAAGTCGTCACCGACCGGCGTGGACAGGATCTCGCCGGTGCGCGACACAGACTGGCCTTCTGCGATCCGCTCATAGTCGCCGAGCACGACCACCCCGATCTCGCGGACGTCCAGGTTCAGGGCGATGCCCAGGGTGCCGTCCTCAAACTTCAGCAGCTCGTTGGTCATGGCCGAGGGCAGACCCTCGACCTTGGCGATACCGTCACCGATCACAGTGACGGCCCCGACCTCATCTTTCGGCGACGCCGTCGGCTGGTAGGAGCTGACGAAACGCTCCAACGCGTCCCGGATCTCCTCCGGACGGATGACGAGCTCTGTCATGAGCGTTCCTGTCTCTCTCATCGCACACGTTTCGTTCGACATCAGCGAAGGCATCGGCGGCAGTCGGATAACAACGCAGCGTCGATGCCAGTCCCGTGATACCGATCATCTTCCGCAGCAGGGCGCTCGTCTCGCAGAGCCGGTACCACCCATCGCCGACAAGAGCCCGACGGTGAGCGTGTACTAACGCGTTCAGGCCCGCGCAGTCACAAAAGGACAATCCGGCCACATCGACGACAACACGCGGGTTGCGGTAGACGTCGAAAACGTCGAAACAGGCCGTGGCCGCGGGAGCGGTCGCGACATCCAGCTCACCGGCCAGGGCGACCACCGGACCGCCCGAGGTCAAGTCCACCGAGATGCACAACGACGTCGGCGAAGTGTCGGAACCCTGCTGACCGGGGTCGGTTCTCGCATCTAAGGTGATGCCCGCCATGACGGCCTCCTAAGACGTGCCGCAGGTGTGCAAAGCGTCACCAGGGTCCGGGGAGACCGCCCAGATCGACCGGGCGTACCTCAAGTCTAGACCTCGTGTAAAGACAGGCTCCCGAATCAGAGGAGCCGGCGGGACAGCCATGGACTCGCCCCGCGACGAAGGAGCAGGAACACGACCATGGCGCTCCTTCCTGCCGAGCACAGTGATTCAGCGTCGGGCGAGCTGCCGCTCTCCCGAGGCACCCGCCTCGTAGGGCAGCTCGTAATGCTGGAACACGGCTTCCTCGTCCTCGAAGGGCAGAATGTCGTCGGTGCCGATCGCCGGACTGCCCTTGACGAGCGACTTGGCGTAGTTGACCTTGACGTAGCCGGGTCCCACGATCACGCCGTCCAGGGGGACGAACACCAGGCGATGCCTGGTGGGCAGGCCCACCCGGACGGTGGCCATCGCCGGTTCGTCGGTGCTGGTGTCCACGTAGACCGCCTCCAAGGAGCCGATCTTGTTCCCACCGGAGTCGACCACCTCGCAGGTCCGCCACTCCCGCAGATCCGCTGCCTGGATCATCGTGTCTCCTCCCGCGCCGGCCGGCGGCGCGTCACGCCGGCGATTGACTCACGGACGTCAGCCGTCTTTCCCTTCGTCCCGCTGATTGGCGATGTCGATGCGGTTACGCCGGCTGTCGGCGATGACGAAGCCCAGTGCCAACGCCATCACGATGATGGCGACGACCCACATGAAGTGCACGGCGAAGCCGATCAGGCCACAGAGCAGAGCCACGGAGAGCGCAGCGAGCATGACGGCGTCCGGGCCCCTCTTCTGGCTGAGCAGCCGCCTGAGCCGCTCGTCCAGCCTGAGCTCCCTGCCGGAGCGAGGCGATCGGGGGGATTGTGGGGGGACGCCCCGTGCTCGCGTTTCATTGTCTGGCGCGCTGACGTGGCGATACTCAGTCGCATGAAGGGCGCCGGCGCCGATGACGTGATTCTTGTCGGGTCTCATCGTGAGACCGCCGATCTCCCTCCGGTCGCGAAGGGACAATAGCTCTACTTGGGCTTCTTGCCAGCATACGCCTGTTAGATCCTGGTACCGAAGACCGCGCAGGCAGCGAGGTTCAGCGGCTGGGCCAGATCTCGCGCTTGGCGCATCAAGAGCGGGACCCTGGCAGCAAGGCGAGGATCGCACGTCGGCTTCAGATGTTCTGATCTGAAACCGCTGGTGCGGATCCCGCATCATCATCGACGGCGCGGCCCTGTGCCACTGACGGCCTCATGACGGTGAACTACAGCCTGCGAGGCCGAGGTGGCGGAGTGCGGACGCCGCCGCTCCCGCGCCGCACATGCCGTGGGCGCCCGGACCAGGCGGAGTTGCGGCCGAGCACAGGTAGACGCCGGGTAGGCCGGTGGAGTAGGGGTCGAGCGCGGGGCGGGCTCCGAGCAGGAGCTGGCACGGTGCCTTCGCCCCTGTGAGGATGTCGCCGCCGACGAAGTTGGGGTTGCCTGCCGCGAAGTCGGTCGGCCGGGTGACGTGCGCCCCGATGATGCGCTCGCGAACGCCGGGGGCGAACCGCTCGAGCTGCTTGATGATGGCGTCGGTGGCGTCGCCGTCGAAGCCGTGCGGAACGTGGGCGTAGGCCCACACGGGGTGTACGTCGCCGACCGAACGGCTCGGATCAGCCAGGTACTGCTGGCCGACGAGTACGAAGGGGCGTTCGGGCATGCGCCCGGCCGCGACGGCTCTTTCCGACAGCGCCACTTCGGCGCAGCTGCCACCAAGGTGGACGGTGCCGGAGCGTCGCGCGTACTCGTTCGTCCAGGGCACGCCGCCCTCGACCGCCAGATCGAGTTTGTATGCGGCCGGGCCCCGGCGGAATCGGCGGTATGCGTTCCGTACCCGGCCCGGCAGCCGATCGCCGTAGAGGCAGGCGACCTGGCCGGGGTCGAGATCCAGGAGAGTCACCTCAGCCGGCGGAATCTGCTTGATATCGGTGACGTGCACGCCGGTTTCGATCGTGCCGCCGTGCTCGCGCAGTACCCGCTCCATGCTGCGCGCGATGGCCTGGGAGCCGCCTTCGGCGACCGCCCATCCCGCGGCGTGGCCGGCGGTGAGGATGCCGAGTCCGATCGCCGAGCTGAACGGATCGGACAGCGGGCGGTAGGCGTGGGCAGCGACCCCGGCCCACAGCGCCTGCGCCTGGGGGGTTTCGAACAGGCGCGCGACGATGGCGGCCGGCAGCAGTATCGGCAAGCCGAGGCGTAGGAGCAGGAAGGGGTGAGTGGGGATGCGCAGCATGGGGCCCATCACGTCCGGGGCGAGTGACTCCCAGTGACGTACCGACGGTCCAAGGAGCCGCCGGTAGCGGTTGCCGTCGGGGCCGAGGCCGCACGCAGTCTGCTGCACGGAGCGGAACAGGACGCCGGCTGTCCCGTCATCGAGCGGATGGACGCAGTCGACGTCCGGCAGCAGCCACCGCAGTCCATGACGTTCCAGCTCTAGTGCGCGCAGTGCCGGTGACGTCACGGCCATCGGATGGATGGCCGAGCAGTGGTCGTGCAGCAGCCCCGGCAGGATGGCTTCATGGCTGCGGGTTCCTCCGCCGGCTTCGTCCGCGGCTTCCAGGACCGTGACTTGCAGTCCTGCCTTGGCCAAGAGGGCGGCGGCCGCGAGCCCGTTGGGCCCGGAGCCGACGACGACCGCGGACGTCATAGAACGTCCGGAGTCGTCGTCGCAACGCCTGGGCGGCCACATGTCGCGCTGCCCAGCCCGTCGTCGTCTGCTGTCACATGCGATCCAGCGTCTTCGACGGCCGAACCTGCTGTGGCGGGATGTGAGTGCTCTCCATCAGGCGCGAGGCGTCCGGTGCCGGCGACGCGGCCCGCCGCACGAGTCGCCGCACCTGCCGTCCCACATTCATGTAGAAGCGGTCCGAGAGGAACACTGCGTCCGCGATGACCATCGAGCCGGAGAACATCGGGAGCCCCATGAGTACCGCGATGCTCAGATGCATACCGAGCAACATGGACAGCACGACGTACTTGAGTCGGCCGAACAGTGCGAACGGGAACGCCACCTGCACCAGGACGGTCAGGTAAGCGACGACCGCGATCATCATCGGATGGCTGTCCGCCATGGCGGACAGCGCTGGCCACGGCCGGAACAGACTGAGGTTGAGAACGTAGTGAAGAGCGGTGCCGTGGTCCCAGTCACTGCCCTGCACCTTGTAGAGGCCCGCTGTGGCGTAGAGGATGCAGATCTGAGCACCGATGACGACCATGGCGCAGTTGTGCAGCACCGTGACCAATACCCGTCTTGCCACACCGAGCTGCCGGGCATGCTCGGACGCTGCGACCCGTGCGAACTCAGGCCTGCGCCGGTAGCCGGGCCCTCGAAGCCGTGCCCTGCGTGAGTCGAGCGACCATCGTCGACCGCAGGCGATGCAGATCATGTAGATGCTCATGAGGGTGATCAGGTTGTCGCCGCCATCCGTCATGAGGATGGACCTGGCGTAGAACGAGGTCACCACGAGCGCGAACACGATCGAGAGGATCCTGGTTCGCCAGCCGAGCGTGAACAGCACGCAGACCACGACCGCCAGCGCGTAGCAGGCTTCGAAGTAGATCGGCCGGTCCGAGAAGGCCAGCAGGCTGAACCAGCCTGTGTGCTTCAGCAACTCTCGGGACAGCGTGGGCGTCAGCGGGGAACCCGGGCCCCAGAGCTCGTCGCGGTGCGGGAATTCCCGCAGCAGATAGGCGAGATAGATCAGGCCGTATCCGATGCGCAGCGCGGCGGCGGCGTACAGCGAGATCGGCCGCTCGGTGAGGGCGACTCCGAACGCGTCAAGGCGGCCCACCACACGCACCAGGCCGGCACCGCGGGCCGGCAAGTCCTCATGTTCCGTTGTGGATGTCACGGTCGATCCCTGCTCACCTGCCACGAGACGGCGCCTTCCACCACGGTAGGTTTCTGATATCGGCGGCGGGCTGCGCCGGGCGCGGGCCGCCGGGCACGGCCTGCGCCGCGATGGGCTGCGTCACCACACGCAGCTGGATACTGTCGAAATCGCCCTTGCGATGGGCCTCGACCCGGTCGACTGCGATGTTCCGCAGGTAGTCCCGCACCAATACCGCCCAGTCCGAACCGGCCTGATCGCCGGTGCCGAACGCGTCGACGTAGGCGGACCAGGCCCTGCGCAGCGTGTTCTGCGCGGTGTGGCTCGGAAAGACGTCGTGCTTGATCGCCGCGTTGTCCAGAGCGGACAGATCGAACCAGGGGCTGATCCGAGGCCTGCCGTCCGGCCCCGCACTCATCGTCCTGGCGGAGATCTGCCAGTTGCCTGACTGGGGCTCCGGCGCGAACAGCTGCCAGTTCTGATCGAAAACCGGGTCGATCCAGGCGTTGATCTGCTTTGAATAGCGCTGTGAAATGGGATTCACCGGCGCGACGTAGAGGCCGACCATCAGCAGATGCGCCACAGTGCCCACCAGGCAGACCGCGACCGCGGCACCGGTCAGCGCCCGCAGCGGGCGCGAGAGGCCCGCCAGCCCGGGCGGCGTGCGCTCAGTCGTCTCCACAGGCTCGGCGCGGACCTCAACCTGATCCTCGAGCGCCTCCGAATCACGTTGCCTCACATCCACCGGATCAAGTCCCTTAGCACGCGGCGACACTTGGCCCTGCTCATCCTGCTGCTCCAATCGATGTACCTCATGACACACCGTGCGGGTCCGGGCCCGGCCGCCGTCGGCGCGCTCGCTGAACAGGCCAGTGCGCCGCCGGCGGATTCCGCGGTGGTCGTTTCTGCGGGGCGGCGCCCGACGGTGACGGATCTCCGTCAGGCGCCGCCGACACGGTCCTCGTCAGGGAGGTGCATTCACCTCGTCCTGTGATGTCACGGACCGTTTTGATCACCGGCGAGCCCAGGGGACGCCGGCTGAGTCATCAAGAACCGCTGCGCCACCCGCCGCCGCTACCTCCCGACGAGCTGCCGCTGTAGCCACCTGACGAGCCGCCGCTGTAGCCGCCCGACGAGCTGCTGTGGCCACCCGACGTGCTGCTGTAGCCACCCGACGTGCTGTCACCCGAAGAGTGGCAGGACTCGCACGGTTTGGGTGCCGGAGGCGGCTGCGGGTGCGGGTGCTCGGAGCACGGGCACGGCTTGGGCCGCGGAGGCTTGGGGTGGCAGGGCTGGCACGGGGGCGGCGGGGGCGGGGTGTGGCAGCACTCGCCTCCACCGGTCGTGCCGCCTCCGCCGGTCGTGCCGCCACCGACGCTGCCGCCCTGCGTCGTCGTGCCGCCGACGGTCCCGCCCTGCGTCGTCGTGCCGCCCACGGTCCCGCCGACCGTGGAGCCACCGGTCGTCGTGGTCGTACCACCAGTGCTGGTGGTCGTCGACGTGCCACCGGTCGTGATCCCACCGGTGGTGATGCCGCCGGTCGTGATTCCACCGAGCAGACCGCCGGACAGCAGCCCGTTGGAGGTGCCGCCGGTCAAAAGGCCGCCGGAAAGGAGTCCTCCGGTCGCCGCCGTACCCGTCGTGCCGGTGGCGCCGAGAGTGGCCGTGGTGGTCCCCGTAGTGGTGGTGGCGCACAGAGGCCGGGTGATCGTGTTGGTGTCGAGGGTCACCGAGCCGTTGCGCGCCAGCGCACGACCCGCGATGGTCGCGTTGGTGTTCACGGTGATCGACGTCAGAGCGAGGATGGTACCGGTGAAGTTCGTGCCGGTGCCCAGCGTCGCCGAGCTCCCGATCTGCCAGAAGACGTTGCACGGGGAAGCGCCGTTGATCAGCGCCACCGTGCTCGAGGACGCGGTGGTGAGCGTCGATCCGACCTGGAAGATCCAGACCGCGTTGGGGTCGCCTTGCGCATTCAACGTGAGCGTGCCGGTGATTCCGGTGGACGACGAGGCGTTGTAGACGCCCGGAACCAGGGTCAGGCCCCCGAGATCCCCGGGGACGGAGGCGTCCGCGGCCTGTCCCGCGGCGTTGTTGTACGCCACGGTGAGATCACTCTGGTTCTGGGCCGCGACGGCGTCCGCCGGGTGGATGGTCCCGTTGACGATTCCCGGGGGAAAACCGGTCACCGACGTCCCCGGGCTCACCCCGAGGTCGCCGTTGATGACGGAAGGGCCGGTATTGGTCACCGACTGGCCGCCGAGGACCGCGACGCTTTGCAGCGTCCCGAGGGGAACCTCGGTCGCGATCGCCTGCGCTGTCGTCGGAGCCAGCGCCAGGGCGCCGAGGGTGAGCGCCCCCGCGAGGGCCGTCGCGAACCACAGATACGGCGTTTGCAACGGCGGCGAATCAGGATTTCTTAATTTCATTCGAGGTCTACTCCCTTGAAGGCTGTCCCGTCTTCCTCACGGTGTACACCAGAAGCGATATACCGGAGGATTCTCGGGCAAGATGCTAGCCGGAAATAAGGCATGTACATCAATCCACGCGGACGCGACACGAAAGGCCGATCATCGTACCTATCGTGGGAATATGTAGACTTCAGCCGCGATCTCTGGAATGGACCAACAGCGCAGACGAGGCCTTCAGCGGCGCGATCGAGGAGGTCGCGCCGCTACTGTCGGCCTTACAGGAGCGCAGCCTGAACGGCCACTCATATCCGGCGTATTCACCGCACACGGCTTTTCGTTACAGAAAACTTCGCCCACTCTTACGAGTGGATCTTGCCCAGATTTGGCTTTCACCGCTTTACTTTCGAGTTCTCGCCGGAAACTCTTATCCCGGGAAGGGGCGGCGTCGAGACGCTTGCCGAGATCACCAGCAGGTTGTACTCAATGAGCCAAAAGGGTCTGGTTCAAAGCGCGCGCCCGTCCCGCGGCCGCGCGTCACGACTTCGACAGCTTCGTCGGCCGACATCAGCGACTGCGCTTCGACAGAACATGCTGGGAAAGCCAGCCACCGGCGACCAAGGCCCGCACCCGTCGCTTCGCCCCACGAGCGAACGTGGATTCGTCACGTTTCCTCAGCATCCATCGGCGGCCGACGTGCACGTCGAAGAACTGCTCGCCGGCTCGCCGATCCGCAGCGCTGAGCGCCCGATCCAGCGCTGCGCGAGCCTGCCCGTGGGCGCGCGCCGCGATCCGGGCGCCGGCGAGCCTGCCATCCAGATCGGCGTAAGCCACGCCGATCGCCTCGGGATCGCATCCGAGAAGAGCAACGGCCAGATTCCGCCGCGCGAGGTCACAGCGGGCTGACGCAGCTTGCATTTCGGCTCCGGTGTAGTCGGACTCACCGCGCAGCACCCGAAGCCACGAGTCGCGGACGACGTCTTCGGCGTGAGCCACGACATCGTCGGCGGGACCGGGAGACGACGTCGGCGCATTGGTAGCCCGGATCAGCGACCGGTACACGATCGGATGGTGCCGATGAGGTCTGCGTGGGAACGGGCTCATGCTTTTCCCCCAGCGCTGTCGTCGACGGAGGTGTCGACTGCGCGAAGGGCTCACTGTCAGGTCCCGGACGGGTGCCTCACACAGACGCAGTCCACACCGATGAACACGGCGCCGGGGACTGGAGCGTCGCGGAACTGTCACTCAGTGTAGCGTGGCTCGAATCGCGCGGGAGCCCTCGAACACCGGCACCAATGAAACGCGGGGAGTTGAGCCTGTTTCCCCGATCTTTAAGCAGCAGACCGCCAGTACCCGAGATGCGCCGGCGTGAGATTGCAGTTCACAGCCAATCTGCACACGGAACACGCAGATCGGCTACCGTCCGACCTCGCCGCTACCCGCCGCCCTTCGTAACAAGCTGCCAGCCGACCTGGCACCTCGCACGCCCGACTGATGGTCAGGGCGGCACCCACAGGCCTGGCGAGGTAGCTGGATCCGGGAGGCAGTTCAAGCAGGTCCAGCAGATGACCGACGGCGGGCGACTCGGCGACCAGGCAGATCGTGACGCCCAGATCAGCTGCGCGCCGCCCTACAGAGAACAGGGCTCGAACCCCTGCGCAGTCCAGGAAAGTCACCCCGGACAGGTCCACGCCGATCCCGGGCGGCTTGCAGGCGCCCAGATGCGCGTGAAAGGACTCCACGAATCCGTCCGCGGCGGCGAAATCCAGTTCGCCGCGTACGGCGACGACGGCGTGAACCGGACACCGATCGACTTGGTAGACGTCCATGGAGCGACCGCGCCTTCGAGTCGTGCGCGGCGATACATCGGCGACGAAGACCAGGTGCAGTCCGCCGACCAGACGCGCTACAGCGCCGTGTACGGCGCCGGGGTCTGGAGCGTCGGGAACGATTCCGAGAATACAGCCGGCGGGAACACGATGTAAGGGTCCTGGCCGACTCCGAGCAGCCGTTCGATGTCTCAGGCCGTCGCCAATTGACAGGACCTCAGCCGGCGAAGAGACGCTCAGGGCAGCTGCACGGCCTGTTTCGAGCCTCGTCTGGGCCCGAAACAGGCCGGATGGTCTTGAGGCGGCAGTCTCACATTCAACGACCGGATGATGAAGCCCACTCGGCAGCGCCACCGGGATCCAAGTATCGAGTCATTATCAAAAATCGACGCTCCCGCTGAGGCTTCGCTCGGTCATTTGCTGGCAGTAGTGACCTAGCAGCCACCTTGATCTGTGCGCTTCAGGGTTCGAGCAAGGTTCAATGCTCATTGACATGGTAACGACTCTTAACTAGATTCTGCGCCACGTGAGATCCAAGCTCCCGGTTTCCCACTGCCTCTTCTGGATCAGCCCCACGAAAGGGAACCGCCCATGCCACGGTTCAGACGCAAGACCACGGTCACCTCCGGCCTCGTCGTAGGCGCACTCGTCGCGGCCGGAGCCGGCACACTGCACAGCGCCTCGGCCGCCGGTTCCGCCACGGCGATCACTGTCGCCGCGACCTCCTCCGCGAGCTTCAACCCGTACCAGGGGCTCGGCACGACGATCGACTCCTTCGACGCCGTCCAAGGCATGACCCACAACCTGGCCAACGGCGACACCGACCCCTCGGGAGGCTCGCCCGGTACCCGCCCGAAGCCCGGCTTCGACGCCGACCTGTTCACCACCGCGCAGGCCATGAGCCCCGGCAATATGGCCCATCTCGCCACCAGCGGACTGCGCCCGCTGTCCTATCGGCTCGTCACCGAACTGCGCGAAGAGGCCTGGCACTGGGGCAACGGCGGAACCTTCAGTGAGGGGACCAAGGGCTACTGGGACAGCAGCGGCACCGCGACCTCCGCACCCGTTACCGAGTCCTACGGCTACGACATCGCCCACGGTGGAACGTCGCTGCCCGGCGGGGAGAACGCTTACATCTCGCGGCTGGACGACGGAAACGCGAGCTCGTTCTGGAAGAGCAACCCCTACCTCGACCAGAAGTACACCGGGCAGAGCAACGCCCTGCACCCGACCTGGGCCGTCGTCGATCTCGGCAAGTCCACCACGATCAACACCGTGAAGATCGCGTGGGCTGATCCGTACGCGGTGTCGTACCAGGTCCAGACCTGGGTGCCGGACTCGGGCGCGACGAGCCCGTTCGACGACCCCGACAAGGGCGTCTGGAAGACGGCCTCCGGCGGCTCGGTCACCCACGGGACCGGCGGCACGGCCACCCTGTCCATCGGCTCCACAAAGGCCGAGTTCGCACGAGTCCTGATGCAGGCCTCGTCCGGTACCTGTGCCAACGGCGACAGCAGCGACGCCCGCAACTGCCTGGGCTTCGCGATCAAGGAACTGTACGTCGGCAAGACCAGCGGCGGTACCTTCACCGACGCGGTCAAGCACGGCGATGAGACGGTGCAGTCCGCGACCTATACCTCCTCCAACGACCCGGTCGAGGACGCCTCCTCGGTCCGCCAGTTCGACCAGCCCGGCATCGACACCGTCTTCGACAGCGGCGCAGCCCAGAACCTGCCGGTGATGGTCCCGGTCCCGGTGCTGTACAGCACGCCGGAGAACGCGGTAGACCTGATCAAGTACCTCGAAGCCAAGGGCCGCAGGATCGCCTCGGTCGAGATCGGCGAGGAAGCCGACGGGCAGTACACGACCCCTGAGGACTACGCCGCCCTGTGGTCCCAGTGGGCCACCGCGATCCACGCCTTCGACCCCGCGCTGGTCCTCGGCGGGCCCGCGTTGCAGGACTCCACGGCGGCCGCCTGGAACGACACGGACAAGACGGCCACCGACTGGGGCACACGCTTCATAGCCGCGCTGCGCGCCGACGGACACCTGGGTGACCTGAAGTTCTACTCCTTCGAGCAGTACCCGGTCTTCAACGTCAAGAACTCAACCGACGCCTACAATCTGCTGCTCAACGAACCCAGCCGCTCAGCCGGCGTGCTCGCGCAACTCAAGGCGACGATCCCGGCGGACATCCCGCTGATGGTGACCGAGCAGTCGTCCTACGGCGACGACGTCCAAGACGGCCTGTGGCAGGCCGACTTCCTGGGATCCATGTTCACCGGCGGCCTGGCCGCCGACTACAACTACCAGGCCCTGCCACAGCACCTGTTCAGCGGGATGGCGTCCAACCTGTTCACCGCGGACTCGAACGGCCAGTGGACGGGCAACACCTCCACCTACTTCGCCAGTTCCATCCTGGGCAATACCTGGCTCCAGCCGGTCGACGCCGCCCAGCAGCTCTATCCGGTCACCGTGCCCTCGACTCCGGCCTCGACCGGACAGCAACTGCTGACCGCCTATGCCGTACACCGTCCGGACGGCACCTGGGCCCTGATGGTCATCAACAAGAGCAAAACGGCAACCTACAAGTTCCCGGTGAGCATCAGCGGCGGCAACGGCTTCAGCGGCGCTGTCGACTCCTACTCCTGGGGCCCGAAGCAGTACGCCTGGAGCCAGAGCGGCAACAACGGCTCCGCGTCCCCGGACAACGGCCCCGCGCACACGACCATCTCCTCGGCCGGCAAAGCCACGTCTTATACGTTCCTGCCCTTCTCGATGACCGTCCTTCGGGGCACCGTGGCCGGAAGCATCCCCGGCAACGACTTCTCCATCATCGCGAGCCCGACTTCGGCCTCCGTCGTCGCCGGCGCATCGACGACCACGACCGTCGCCACCACGACCACCTCGGGCTCGGCGCAGGCCGTCACGCTGAGCACTTCGGGCCTGCCCACAGGCGCCGCCGCGACATTCAACCCGGCCTCCGTCACGTCCGGCGGCTCCGCGGCAGCGACGATCACCACGGCTGCGGCCACCCCGGCCGGAACCTATCCGGTCACCGTCACAGGCACCGGGACTTCGGGCACCCACACGGCCACCTTCACCCTGATCGTCACGGGCCGGGGCGGCGGAACCGGCGGCAGCGTGGTGAACGGAGACTTCGAGACCGGCGACCTCACCGGATGGACCCGCTCCGGCACGACCTCGGTCATCACCGGCACCGTGCACTCCGGCGGCCACGCGGCGCTGGTCGGGTCGTACAAGAAGGAGACCAACGGCGACTCCTCCATCGCCCAGACCTTCACCGCCGCACCAGGCACCAGCACCTTGTCGTTCTGGTACCGCAGCGACTGCCAGGACGGCGACGCCGGCTACGGCTGGTCCACAGCGACCCTCGTCGACACGACCACCGGCGCCGGCACCACCGCCCTGCCGCACACCTGCCCGGCCGACACCGACTGGCACCAGATCACCTCGCCGATCACCGCGGGCGACACCTACACGCTCACCCTCACCAGCCACGACGACGGCGACTCAGGCTCGGCCGACCCGACCAGCACTACCTACGACGACGTCACTGTGACCTGATCCGCAAGACCCCGGTAGTCGCGAAGCCCCGGTTCGGATGTTCTGAGCCGGGGATTCGCCCCTTCCCTGCGGGTCTTCCGGGGCTACGACGAACGGAAGCCGGTAAGCGCTCATCACTATGATGCATCCCATGACCAGCACGAACGCCACCCTCGGCACACTGCGTGAACTCAACGCCCGCAGTGTCCTCGGTGCGCTCGTGGACAACGGCCGGTTGTCGCGGGCCGAGGTGGCCCGCCGGCTGGGAATGGCCAAACCCACTGCCAACCGCGCCATCGAGGCGCTGGCCGCCGCCGGACTCGTTCGCGAATCCTCGCCTCCCGAGAGCGGCCCGCACTACGGCGCGATCTACTACGAACCAGCGCTCGAGGTCGGCCACGTCCTGGGCATCGACGTCGGAGCCCAATTCGTCCGCGGCGCGCTGGGCGACCTCGGCGGGGCCGTCCTCGCCCGCTATGACCATCCGCGCGGCGGTGACGACATCCCGTCCCTGCTCACCGCAGTCAGCGCAGTCCGGAATCACCTGCTCGCCCCCATGGATGCGGGCGCGGATGGAATCGTCGGAACCATCGTCGCCATGGCGGGGGTCGTCGACCCGGCAGCGGGCCGACTGCGTCTGAGCAGCGAACCGAGCCTCGAAGGACAGCCGGTCGTCGAAGATCTGGCGACCGTCCTGCCCGGACCGCTGGAGGTCGACAACGACGTCAACCTCGCGGCACTCGGCGAACTGGCCCGCGGCGCCGGGCAGAACGAGGGCGACTTCGCCTTCCTCTCGATCGGCACCGGCGTCGGCTCCGGGCTGGTCCTGGACGGCCGGCTGCGGCGCGGCGCGCGCGGGGCCGCCGGCGAGGTGGACTACCCGGGACACCGGCCGTTCGCGGCCCACAGCCCCGCCGCCGACGCCCTGCGACAACTGGTCGAAGACCGTTACGGCGCCGCCGCGAAGAACCGCGCGGGATCCCGGGATGAGGCAGTGCCCGAGAGCCCGACGCAACTCTTCGAAGCAGCCAGGGCCGGATGGCCGCTGGCTGTGCGGGTCGTCCGGGAGGAAGCGCAGCGGATCGCGGGCACGATCGCCATGATCGCGCTGGTCGTCGACGTGCCCCTGGTGGTGCTCGGCGGCGGCATCGGCCTCAACGGCGGCATCATGCTCGACCCGATCCGCGACCGGTTGACCGAGCTCGTCCCGTATCCGCCCCGCGTCGAGATCTCCAGGCTCGGCGACGCGGCCACGCTGGTCGGCGCCATCACCGTCGCGGCACGCGAGGCCTGGCCGCGGACCATCACGGCACGCTTGGCGGCCACGTCGCCCTCATCGTCGAACACCTCCGCGCAGGGCCCGGTGTAGAACTGTCGTTGAATGACAGGAGGCTGCCAGGGGGCCCGGCTGCTTCCACGGCTCCACAAGTCGGGCTCAAAGTGGCCCCCTCATGGAGATCGCCTGGGACCGGGGAACGATGGCGGATCAGCCGAAGGACACACCTTCGAGGGCCTGGCCAAAGGTGAGCGGGTTCCAGTACTCGCGGTAGCCTGTGATCCTCCCGGCTCGGACGGTCACGAACGTGGCGTAGGCCATGTCGTACTTGTTGCCGTTCGGGATCACGTGGCCTTTGACGCTCCACTCGGCCACGACGGTCTCAGGCTTGTCGGTCGCGTAGACCGTGACGGAATCGATCTCGTGGATATCGATGATCGTCGGGTAGTACCGCAGGTACTCGAAGATCGCCTGGCGGCCCTGGAGTGTCGACGGCAGCCCTTCGGGCGAGAACGGGAACTCGACCAGGACGTCCTCGGCGCACAGGTCTGCCCAGGCCCTCATGTCCTTGGCGAGGAATGCCTCCTGACTCTGCTTGAAGACTTCGGCGGGTGTCGCGGCGGCGTTCATGATGTGCTCCGTTCGTTGTCAGCGTTCATCGCGGGCTTCGCCAGGCTCGCAACGCAGCCGGTGACCGGCCGTCACCCGAAGTCGGTGATCCTCGCCCCCGAGCCGAATGTCACCACCTTCAGGTGATGGGGATTCACCTGGACAGGCTCGATTCTGGTGCGTGAACACTGCGAACAGAGCCATCACAACGGGAGCCTGACATGCCTGATCTGGTCTTCGGTCTGGACACCTTCGGCGATGTGCCGGAAGACGACACCGGGTCCCCGGTGTCCGACGCCCGGGCCATCCGGCAGGTCGTGGACGAGGCGGTGCTGGCCGAACAGACCGGCGTCGACGTCGTGGCCCTGGGCGAGCATCACCGGCCCGAGTTCGCCATTTCCAGTCCGGAGACGGTCCTGGCGGGCATTGCCACCCGGACCGAGCGGATCCGTTTGTCCTCGGGGGTGACCGTACTCAGCTCCGACGACCCGGTCCGGGTCTTCCAGCGGTTCTCGACCGTGGACGCGCTGTCCGATGGCCGCGCCGAGGTCATCCTCGGACGGGGGTCCTTCACCGAGTCGTTCCCGCTGTTCGGCTACGACCTCAGGGACTACGACGTGCTCTTCGAGGAGAAGCTCGAACTGTTCGCCAAGCTCTTGGAGGAGAAGCCGGTCACGTGGAGCGGCACAAAGCGTGCGGCACTGGACAGCGCCGACGTCTTTCCCAAGACGGAGTCCGGCCACCTGAGTACGTGGGTCGGCGTCGGCGGTACACCGCAGTCGGTGGTGCGGACCGCGAAGTACGGGCTCCCCCTGATGATCGCGATCATCGGCGGGTCGCCGGCGCGCTTCGCTCCGTACGTCGACCTCTACCGGCGCGCTGCCGAGCAGTTCGAGACCACCGCATATCCGGTCGGCATGCATTCCCCGGGGTTCATCGCCGACACTGACGAGCAGGCCAGGGAGGTGCACTGGCCGCACTACAAGGTGATCCGCGACCGCATCGGCGCGCTTCGCGGCTGGCCGCCGGTCCGCAAGAACGAATACGAGGCAGAGATCGAGCACGGATCTCTCTACGTCGGCTCGCCGGAGACGGTCGCCCGGAAGATGGCCGCCGCCATCAAGGCGCTGGACGTCGGCCGCTTCGACCTCATCTACACCAACGGCGCACAGCCGATCAGCGCCCGGCTGCGCACCGTGGAGCTGTTCGGCTCCAAGGTCATCCCGATGGTCCACGACATGCTGGCGGGCTGATCCTTGCCCCCATCAGACATCGAAGACGCCTCGTCGGCCCCGGCTCAGACGATCGGGATCCTGGGCGCCGGGAAGGTCGGCACGGTGCTGCCCCGGCTGGCGCTGGCCGCGGGTTACCGCGTGCTCATCGCCGGCTCCGGGGACCCCGCCAAGATCGCCCTGACCGTCGAGATCCTCACCCCCGGCGCCGCCGCGGTCACCGCCGGGACGGCTGCCGCGGAGGCGGACATCGTCATCCTGGCCCTGCCCCTGGGCAAGTACCAGGACATCCCCGCCGAGCTGCTGCGCGGCAAGCTGGTCATCGACGCGATGAACTACTGGTGGGAAGTCGACGGCATCCGCCCCGAGCTCACCGATCCGCTCGTCTCCTCCAGCCAGCTGGTGCAGGCGTACTTCGGCCAGGCCCGTGTGGTCAAGGCCTTCAACCACATGGGCTACCACGATCTGGACGAGGGAGCCCGGCCCGCCGGCGCCCCGGGACGCCGGGCCATTGCCATCGCCGGTGACGACCAGCAGGACCTGAACGCCGTCGCCCACCTGGTCGACGGCTTCGGGTTCGACCCGGTCATCGCCGGAACGCTGGCCGACGGAGTACGCCTCGGACCGGGCACCGAGGCGTTCGGCGCGAACGTCAGCGCTGCGGAGCTGAAAGCGATGCTGGCGCGCTTCGCGGCTCCCACTCCCCCGCGTATGTGATCCCGGAGACGATCGCAGCAACAAAGTCCGCAGTGTCCGTAGCCACTGACTACGAGCACTACGGAATTCGGCGGCTCGATCAGCCCGCCGTGTCCGTCTTCTTCGCTTCCGCGGTCAGCGCGGTTGCCGCATCCCAGTCGACGTTCGCCGGCGCGTCCGGATGCTTGCGCAGCCATCCCGCGACGACCGGGCACACCGGGACGATGGTCAGGTCCCGGGCGGTCGCGTCCTCGACGACGTGCCGGGCCAGGGCCGACGCCAGGCCTCTGCCCCGGTGGCGCTCGTCGATCTCGGTGTGGATGAACACGATCCGCGCATGGTTGCGGTGGTACGTGGTGTAGCCGGCGAGCTGGCCGTCGACGAGGATCTCGAACCGGTTCGCGTCGCTGTTGTTGACCACATGGGTCGCTGCTGTCTCACCCATGACCGCTAGAACCCGTAAGCCGGCAGGATTGCTCCCGACACCGGGGCGCCCGCGTCGGTGACCAGGTGCACCAGCTGGTCGGCGATCGCGTCCGGCGCCGTCGCGTGCGCCAGCACATCCGCCGGCAGGAACGAGCGGTTCAGCGGGGTGTCGATCAGCTGCGGCGCCACCGCGTTCACCCGGATCCCCGAACCGCGCAGTTCGTGGTTCAGCACCACGACCAGGTGGTTCAGCGCCGCCTTGCTCAGGCTGTACGCCGCCACCCCGGCTTCGGCCTCGGCGCCCCAGCGCGAGGACACGAACGCGATCGACCCGCCGCCGGCGGCCTGCATGTGCGGCACCGCGGCCTGCGCCAGCCACAGGGCCGGTCCCAGGTTCACGTCCATCATCAGGCGCAGCTGCTCCGGCGTCGCGGACAGGGCGTCGCCCATGCCGTAGGTGCCGATCGTGTTCACCAGCACCGACGGCGTCCCCAGCTCGGACACCGCCGTCTCCACGATGCGCCGCGCCGCCTCCGGGTCGGTGGCGTCTCCCGGGATCCGCACCACCTCGGACGGCAGCGTCTCCAGACCGTCCTTTCTCCGGTCCGCCCCGGCCACCCGGTACCCCGCCGCGACCAGCTTCTCCACGACCGACTGCCCCAGGGGCCCGCCGGCGCCGACGACCAACGCGACACGCTCAGCCATTTCCGTCACCCTGTCTCTCGCGACGTCCTGCGACGTCTGCCGGATGCTTCATCGTGCTTCGGGACCAGGCTCCCCGCCAGCCAGGTGACCGCACGTCATCCGAACCTGGTGATTGTGGGGCCGCGTTGACACCGGGTGCGCGCAATGGTCGAGTGGAAAGTGTCGGTAACGCCAGCTGCCCCTGCGCACTCATCCCCCCATGACGAGCCGGGAGGCCCGGGGCGTCCGCCCCTCATCACCCGCCAGGGGCCGCTCGCGGCCCTGGAGCGGGCTTCGACCAGCAAGGTGACGATCATTACGGCGCCGGCCGGCAGCGGGAAGTCGTCGCTGCTGCGGTCCTGGGCCGACCGGCAGGAGCCGGGGCACAGGCTGGCGATGGTGCAGGTCCAGCAAGAGCCGGACGCGCAGTTGTTCTGGCTGGCGGTGCTGAACGCGGTGCACGGTCTGGCCCAGGACCTCGACCTCCGGACAACGGAGGAAATGCCGCCGGTGGCGTCGCCGGACTTCAGCGGCGAGGCGGTCGTCGACCGCGTCCTGCACCAGCTGTCCGACCTGCCCGGCCGGGTCAGCCTGCTGATCGACGACGTCCACGAACTGACATCGCCCGAGGTCCTGACCCAGCTGACCCGGATGCTGACGCGGCTGCCGGACAACGTCCACGTGATCCTGGCCGCCCGCCGGGATCTGCCGTTGCGGCTGCACCGGCTGCGGCTGGACGGCCAGCTGGCCGAGCTGCGCGCCGCCGAACTCCGGTTCACCGAGGACGAGACCCGGACGCTGCTCAAAGCCTCCGGGATCGCCCTGTCCGACGCCGCGACGGCCCGGTTGCACGAGCGCACCGAAGGCTGGGCTGCCGGCCTCCGGCTGGCAGTCCTGTCGTTGTCGGGCCACCCGGACCCGGAGCGGTTCGTCGCCGAGTTCAGCGGCAGCGACCGGACCGTGGCCGAGTACCTGGTCGCCGAGATGCTCGACCGCCAGCCGCAGGACGTCCAGGACATGTTGCTGCGCACCTCGATCCTGACCCGGGTGAGCGGCGATCTGGCCGACGTGCTCACCGGCCGGCCCGGCTCTGAGCGGATCCTGCTCGATCTCGAGGACGCCAACGCCTTCGTGGTCTCCCTGGACACCGAGCGCACCTGGTTCCGCTATCACCGCCTGTTCGCCGACCTGCTGCACCTGGAGCTGCGCCGTATCCATCCCGACGAGGTTCGCGGGCTGCACCGCCGGGCCGCCGCCTGGTTCACCGACGCGGGGATGACCGTCGAGGCCGTCCGGCACACCCAGGCGGCCGGCGACTGGCCCGCGGCGGCGACGCTGTTCGCCGACCACGCCTTCGGCATGATGCTCGACGGCCAGCAGGAGACGATGCAGTCGCTGCTGGAGGCCTTCCCTCCCCCGTCCACGGCCGATCTGCCGGAGCTCAGCGCGGTCCGCGCGATGCTCGACCTGTGGCGCGGCCGTCTCGACGACGCCGCCGCGCACCTGGCGGCCACCACGTCCTGCATCACCGAGGCGCCGCCGAAGCGGCCGGCGAAGGCCGACGCCACGGTGAGCGCCCTCAGCTTGGAGCTGGCGCGGCGCCGCGGCGACCTCGCCGAGGTGCTGCGGCACGCCGAACTGCTCAACGCCCCGCCCGCGCCCCCCGCCTCCGCCGAAGAGGTCGCGCTGGGCGCCGACCTGCGGGTCCTGGCCCTGATGAACCTCGGCATCGTCGAGGCCTGGTCCCTCGGGCTCGCCGACGGCGCCAGGCACCTGGCCGAGGCCGTGGAGCTGGCGCAGTTCATCGGCCGTCCGTACCTGGAAGTGGCCGGCCTGGCCCAGCTCGGGTTCGCCACCAAGCTGCGCAGCTTCACCGAAGCGCGCCGGATCTGCGAGCAGGCGATCGCGCTCGCCGAGCAGCACGGCTGGGACACCGCGCCGATCCTCGCCCCGGCTCTGGTCGCGCTGGCGTGCACGCAGGTGTTCAACGGCGAGTTCGGCCGCTGCGAGGACACGCTGGCCCAGGCCGACGAGGCGCTGCGCGCCGATGCGGGCGCCGACATCGGGGTGCTGCACAGGTTGACCAAAGGACTGCTGCATCTCGCCCGGGGCCGCCTGTCCGAAGCCGAAGCGGAGTTCGCCGCCGGCTACGAACTGCAGACACGCATGTCCCACCCGCACGCGCTCGGCGGCTACGTGGCCGCCTGGCTGGCCGCGACCCGGGCGCGCCTCGGAACGGTCGACGAGGCGCGAGCCTTCCTCGCCGGCCTCGACGCCACGCTGGCCGGCTCCGGCGAGGTGTCCAACGCCCGGGCCGTGATCGCGCTGGCCACCGGCGATCCGGCCGCCGCACTGGAGGCGACCGCGGCCGTCACAGAGGGAACCGTCCCGGTCGCGCACGCCACCACGATCGTCGAGGCCGATGTGCTGGCCGGGCTCGCCTACCAGGCGCTGGGCGCCCCCGACCGGGCCCGGCAGTCCGTCGAGCGCGCGCTGGCGGCGGCCGAACCCGAGCGCCTGATCCTGCCGTTCGTCATGGCCGACGCCGGTGAGCTGCTGCGAACGGTTCCCCGGCAGCGTTCGGCCTACGGCGTGCTGCTGACCGACGTCCTCGACGTGATCAACGGTTCGGCGCGGGTCACGACGGCGGCGAGCGCGGGGCCGGTCCCGGATCTGAGCGCGACCGAGCTGCGGGTTCTGCGGTACCTGCCGACCAACCTGTCCCGGCCGCAGATCGCCGGCGAGCTATCCGTGTCGGTCAACACCGTGTCGACGCACGTCCGCAGGATCTACGCCAAGCTGCAGGCCACCGACCGATCCTCGGCCGTGCGACGCGCTCGGGAGCTGCACCTGCTGGGCACCGGGCCGTCGCGGTAGGCCGCGTTCACCGTGTTCGGGTGATGAAGGGTCACCGGATGCGGACGAACCATGGACGCATGAGCGCAGAACCGGCCCTGTTCACGATCCGCGTCAACGGTCACCTCGGCGCCACCGCGCTGTCCGCGTTCCCTTCGCTGGTCGCCGAGCGACAGGTTCCAGTCGGGCAGACCGTACTCACCGGGTTTCTGGATCTTTCGGGGCTCTACGGGGTGCTGTCGCAGATGGAGAGGCTGGGGCTGGATCTGATCGAGGTCACCAGGCCCTGCTGAGCGAGCGCTTCGGCGGGCGCACGCATCGAGATACTTGCCGACGCATGCAATTATCGCCCCCGGGATTACGGGAAGCCATCCATCTCATAGCACTGACCGCTGAATCCAGCGGGCAGCGACCTTTCTAACTACTTGCTTGCGCAATCATCTAGACTTACATTGAGGCGGGATGACAGCCCGCCATCCGTCGGGGGGATATCGGTCCCCATAGACACCGGGACTCTTCAAAGGGAACTTCCATGACACCGTCACCAGCTTCTTCGGCCGACCGTCGCAGCTTTCTGATCGGCGCGGCGACCGTCCTGACCGTCCCGGCCGCCGCCGGGCTGCTCGGTACGGTCGGCAGCGGCACCGCCCACGCCGGCACCGACGCCGCACCCGGCCTGCCGGACTTCGCGCCGGTTCCGACCCAGGCGTTCGGGCCCGCGTTGAACGTCGACGGCTATTACGTCGGCCGGATATCCGGCGACCTGTACTGGGTCACCGACGGGTACTACCAGGCGATGTTCCTGTCGACCCCGCGCGGCGTGGTCGTGGTGGACGCGCCACCGACGATCGGCCACAACCTGCTGCGCGCGATCGATGACGTGACCCGCGCGAACGGCCGCCCCGCCAAGGTCACGCACGTGATCTACTCGCACTCCCATGCCGACCACATAGGCGCGGCGGCGCTGCTCGGGGGCCCGGACACGATCCGGATCGCCCACGCGGACACCGCCGCGCTGCTGGCCCGCGACGCGGACCCCCAGCGGCCCGCGCCGACCGTGACGTTCAAGAACCGGTACGAGGTCGAGGTCGGCGGCGAGCACCTGGTGCTGGAGTACCACGGTCCGAACCACGCACCGGGCAACATCTTCATCCACGCGCCCAACCACGACACGCTGATGGTCGTCGACGTCCTCTTCCCGGGCTGGGCGCCGTTCGCCAACCTGGCCTTCTCGTCGGACGTCCCGGACTGGGTCTCCGCGCACAACACGGCGCTGGACTACTCCTGGCAGACACTCGTCGGCGGACACCTGGGACGCCTGGGAACCCGCTCCGACGCTCAGACGCAGCTTCAGTACGTGAACGATCTGAGGTCCAGCGTCCAAGCGGCGATCTCGTCGGTCGACCCGACGGAGTTCTTCGCCAAGTACGGCCCGACCGGCAACGCCTGGGCGATCTTCAAAACCTACCTGTCCGCAGTGGCCGAGACCGCGGCGGCACCGGTGGTCGCCAAGTACACCGGAGTGCTCGCCGCCGCCGACGTCTACACGATCGACAACGCCTACACCATGGTCGAGTCGCTGCGCATCGATGGCGGCGCCTTGGGCCCGTTCGGTATCCGCGCTTAGGGAGCCTTTCGTGACCGCTCGGATACTGAGCACCCTCGGGTACGCGTTCTACTTGTTGTGGGCCGCACTGCACGTGCAAGCCGGCAACGCCGTCGCTCGGCTCGGCCGCTCCCAGCATCACTCGATGGTCCAGGCGAGGCTGTATCAGGATGCATGGACGCTCTACTTCGCCGCCGGCCTGATCGCCGTGTTCTCAGTTCTGGCCGTCTTCCGCGGATGGCAGCCTGCGTACTGGCTCGTCTTCGGCATCGCGTTCGTCACCGATGTCAGCTTCGTCATCTTCGTGCTCGTCCCGCACTACATGGCTCTGTGGCCCGGCCTCCAGGGGCCGCTCGCCTGGGCCGGCGGATTGCTCTTCACCACCGCGGGCCTCATCCTCAGCTGCCGGAGGCCTCAGCGTCGCCGGTCAGCTTGGCCAGAATGAGTTCCAGCGCGAGGCGATCAGTGGCGGTGAGCTTGTCAGTGAACGATGTCGCCACCAGCTCGCGATGGGACTCCACGGCTGACGCCAGGGCTTCTGCGCCAGCCTCGGTGAGCATGATCTCAACACCCCGACGGTCATCGTCGGCAGGTCGGCGCTCCACCAGGCCGGCGGTCGCCATCCGCGCCAGCATCCGGCTCACGCCGCTTTCGCTGAGCAGCATCCGGTCGCGCAGCTCGCGCTGCCGGAGGCCCCTGTCGGGGACGTCGGCGAGATGGATGAGAACGTCGAACCACTCCAGCGGCAGCTTGTGGTCCTTCAGCATCTGATCGGCGAGGCGGTCCACGAGCCGACGGTGCGTCCCAAGGAAGGCCTGCCACAGCGCGGTCTCCTCCAGCAGGCCGGAGACCTTCGCTTCGAGATCGCTGCTACTCGCCATCGGACCTGGCCTCCATCACATTCGCGCACGTTCTTCTTGCGTGCGCAAGAATATCGGGCGGGCGGTGCGTTCCGACCTCGTGCCGCCACCGATTCGACCCGCGTCAGTGGATCCGCTGAGCGCTGCCGCCGGCAGAGACGATCTCGCCGCCAGACGAGGCATCACGCACTCCGTGGTGGTCTGACCCGCTGGAACGCGGGTCAGGAGGGACACGCACCACTGCTGTCGCCCCAGGTCGGCATGCCGCTGACCTGGGGCGACAGGTGCATCTAGGCGTCCAGGCGCAGGACGGCCGCCGGTGCCGGAATTCCGTCAGGTCAGCGCAGTCCGGCGAACAAGTCGTTCTCGGGCACGTCCGCGCCGGTGCCGGTGCCGTCCTGGACCCGGACGAAGGTCTCCACGCCCATCAGCTCCGTGAAGCGCTCCTGGCCCATCTTCAGGAAGAAGATGTTCTCGCCCTGGCTGGCGTGCGCTGCCAGCGCGTCGAACTTCTGGCCTCCGAACTCGGAGACGTCCACCCACGTGGTGATCTCATCGTCGGGAAGCCCGATCTCAGGCACCGTCGCGGCCTCTGCCGGATCCGGCTCGGTCCAGTCCGGGTCGAACTCGCGCATCGTCTCCATGAACTTGGCCATGGCGGACCGCGGCATCGTCGTCCAGTACACCTTCGGCGTCAGGTCGGTCAGCGCCAGGGCCGCCACCGTGACACGGTTCGCCTGAATGTGGTCGGGGTGGCCGTAGAACCCGTTCTCGTCGTAGGTCACGACCACATCGGGTTCGTAGCGCCGCATGAGCTCGGCCAGGCGCGCGGCGCTCTGCTCGACGGGTGTGCGCCAGAAGGATTCGGGCGCGTCGTTGGTCGCCCAGCCCATCATTCCGGAGTCGGCGTAGTCCAACATCTCGAGGTGGGTGATGTTCAGGACGTCGCAGCTGGCTTTGAGTTCCTCACGCCGGAGTGCAGCCACCGCGACCGGGTCGTGGCCGGGCTCGCCCGGCTTCACGCCGCCCGGTCCGTCACCGCAGCCGCCGTCGGTACAGGTGACCAGGACCGTGCGGATGCCCTCGGCCGCGTAGCGCGCCAAGACCCCTCCGGTGCCTGTCGCCTCGTCGTCGGGGTGGGCGTGGACCGCCATCAAGGTCAAGGGTCGATTGTCCATAAAGACATCCTCCGATATGGATTGTGTTCGGTTCGAGTCCGTGGTGCGCCGATGTGATCGCCGTGCGTGGCGTCGATACAAGACACAGCAGCATTGAAAGCACACATTGTTCCTGGGACCGGAGGTCGTAAGCTCCATGCCGAGGCCACGTACACGGGGGTGCAACGACCATGCCGCAACGCCGACTTCCCGACCAGGCGTTCACGAGCCAGACGCTGCGGGGGACCGCGGTCGAGGCGGTGTTCGCCGGTGCCACGAGCATGTTCCGGCGCAGGTATGCCAAATCGATGGAAGGGGCCGATGCCGTCTTCGTCGGAGCGCCGCTGGATTCGGCCAGTTCGGGGCGGCCGGGGTCGCGGTTCGGGCCGCGGGCGATGCGGGCTGCTTCGTCCGCGTTGAGTCATGGGGCGGTGTGGCCGTGGGGGTTTGATCCGTTCGATGTGCTGGCCGCTGTGGACTGGGGCGACATCGCGTTCGACCTCTCGCGGAGCGAGGCGTTCCTGGAGGCTGCTGACCAGGCCTATTCGGGGTTCGGGGAGGCGGTGCCGATCACGCTCGGGGGTGACCATTTCACGTCGTACCCGGCTGTGCGTGCTTTGGCCCGGCGTCATGGGAAGTTGGGGCTCCTGCACTTCGACGCGCATTCGGACACGTGGGTCGATCCGGTGCGGCATCACGGGTCGGTCTTCTTCCACGCCATGCGGGACGGTTTCGTCGATCGGCGGCGGCTGGTGCAGGTCGGGATCCGGACTCACAATCCGGTCTCGCACGGTTCGCTGGTGATGACGGCCCACACGGTGCGGCGAAGTGATCCGGCTCAGCTCGCCGCCGCCATCGCCGGCCGGATCGGGGACGGGCCGGTCTACATCACCTTCGATCTGGACTGTCTGGACCCTTCGGTGGCGCCCGGGACGGGGACTCCGGTGCCGGGTGGTCTGAGCGTGGGCGACGTCAAGGACATCGTGTACGAGTTGGCCGGGCATCGGTTGGACATCGTCGGAATCGACATGGTCGAGATGACGCCGGCGTACGACGTCTCCGACATCACCGCGCTGGCCGGGACGTCGCTGCTGCTGGACCTGGTGTGCCTGCTGGCCGGCCAGCGCGCGGGATCCGGGCGGCCGGATCCCGCTGCGATGGGGTGAGCGTGCGCGCTCAGTCCGCCACGGGCTCGGTCTGGAGCACGTAGGCCGCGGACAGTTCGGCCACGCGGGTGGCGACCTGCTGCTCCTCGGCCACGGCCAGGTACACCAGGCCGGTGGTCGAGGCCGAGTGCAGGCGGGTGCCGATGACGTCGCCGGCCGCGGTGCCCATCGTGACCCGGACGACGTCGGGGAGCCCGGCCAGCTCCTGCGCGCTGGACACGCGCACCACTTTGCCCGGGCGGATCGGCAGGTCGCAGTTCACGATGATGTCCGGACGCGTGCGCCGCACGGGAGCCGGCAGTGCCACGGGGAGCCCGAGCGCGGAGCGCATGTAGGCGTCCCACAGATCGACGCCGAACTGCAGGATGATCGCCTCGACGATGCCGCCGCCCGCCGGGCGGCAGGCGATCTCGCCGGCCACGAAGCCCCCGGCGGTCTTGAACGCCTCGAAGTGGGTGACCCCCTCGGACAGCCCGAGCGCCGCCACCGCCCGCTCATGCAGCGCCCGAAGGATATCAGCGTCCCGATTCTCCTCGGGCAGGATGTACGAGCCGGTGAAGGCGTCCGTGCCGCCGAGCAGGGGCATGAAGTACCGGGACACGGCGACGAACTCCACACGACCGTCGCGGACCACTCCGTCGCAGTGGTACTCCCCTTCCATCTCGACGAACCGCTCGACCAGGAGCGGGCAGTCCCCCTTCGCCAACCCGGCGCAGGACCCCGACGCCAGCAACGCTTCCCACTCGGCCGCCGACCGCGGCGCGAAGGTGTTCATCGAGCCCGTCCCGAGTGCCGGCTTCACCACGACCGGCCAGCCGATCTCCTCGGCGGCGGCCGCGACGCCGGCGAGGCCGACGACGACCCGGTGGTCGGCGACCGGGATGCCGGCCCGCGTAAGTTCCCTCTTCATCACCGCCTTGTTCGAGAACCGGTTCGCGGTCTCGTAGCCGATCCCGGGCAGGCCCAAATACGAACGCAGATACCCGGCGGCCTGCTGGCTGCGCTCCGAGGGGCCCACGACGGCGTCGATCCGGTGAGCGCCGAGGATCCCGAGTGCCGCCCGCTTGACCTCGGTCAGGTCGCCGATGTCCTGGACGAAATGCAGACGCGTGCCGGCCTTGTACTGCTTGGCGTAGGAAGCCTCGGTGAGGACGTCGACCTCGGCGTCGGGCAAGGTGGCCAACAGCCGGTCCAGGGCCTCGGCCTTTCCGGAGTTGATCAGGAGCACCCGCGGCGGCTCACGGTGGGCGATCGTACTCATGCGCGCTCCCCCAGGGCCTGCTGCGCCCGGTCCAGATACCAGAGGACATATATATAGACAGCCAGCCATCCCTGCGGAGTGGCCAAGGCCGATCCGTACTTCAACCACCCGGCCAGGGCGTTCGCCGCGCCCACCCGCAGCCGGGCCATGGCGGCGGCCGGATCGCCGCCGATCGTGGCGGCCATCTCGGCTTCGATCTGCGCCAACACCGGGTCGGGGGTGAGCGGGAGCTTCAGGCCGCGGGCATCGAGCCGGGTGGCGCCCGGTTCGGGGACCTCGGCCCCGAGTGAGTCCGTGGTGCCGTCGGCGACGGCGGCGAGGACCGCGCTCATGGGAAGCAGGCTGTGCAAGAGCGTCGCGTAGTCGTATGCCGGATCTCCGTAGCCGACATCGGGACGGTCAATCCCGTCCCAGATCGTCCGCGGGTCCACAAAGACCGGCGAACCGTCCATCCGGACGAGCATGTTCTTCAGGTGGACGTCACCGTGCACCAGACATCCGCTGTCGGGCAACAGCGTGGGGAGCATCGCGTCCAGCATCCCCGTCGCCGCCGTGTAACCCCGCAACACAGTCCCGTCCGGCAGTTCCGCTTCCAGCGTCAGGAACCGCGCGGCGTCCCAGGCGGGGAAGAACTCCGCGAAGGTGTCGACGAACCCCGGATGCCCAACCACGACGTCGAACCGCTGCCGATAGAGGTACTCGGCCACGGTCGGGCGCTCCGGACGCCGGGTGGCCCGGTACAGGTCGTCCAGCAGCGCCAGGTGCGGGCGCAATGAGGTCGCGGCGTCCGGCCGCAAGGCGGTCATCCCGGCATCGGTGAAGACGGATTCATCGAGGGTTTCGGGATGCGCACGCTCCATCAGCAGGGTCGCCATCCGGGACTCCCGATGCACAGCGAGAACCTCCGGGAACAGCGGCGGCAGACCGGCAGCGGCCATCTTCTCGTTGATCTCGCCGATGAACGCCGCCTCCGGCTCGATCACCGCACGCGGACCGGTCTTGGCGACGAGATCCCGTCCGGCTCGCAGCGCGGCGATGCCCGCGGAATCCGCGCCGTTGCGATCGAAGCCCAGCAGTTCGGGTTCCACGTCGAGACCGGCGGCGTCCGCCCAGGCGCTCAGCCGCTCCCGGGTCAGCAGGTCGATGACGGCACGGGAGTGCGCGACGCTGTCGGTGACGTCCTCGACGATCACGCCGTCGTGGCGGCCGCCGAGCAGCATCGTCCAGCGCAGGAGGTAGCGGTCGTCCAGATCGGCGTGCGGCAAAACCGCCGCCTCGTCGTGCGTCGCCTGCAGGATGCTCGGTGCGAACTCCGGCAGGTGGGCGTGCGCCTCGGCGGGCTCGGTGCTGAGAGCCGCGACGCGCATCCCGAGCCGGACCAACGACCGGTACTCCTCGGACAGGAACGCGACCTGCGCGGTGCAGCCGGACAACTCGCCGTGCCGCGTTCCGACGCCGTGGCCGGGATAGGCGAAGACGACGCCGGTCTCGTCCGGCGCGAACTCCGCACCGGTGCGGGCCAGGATGCCGCGCACCGTCCGGATCTCGTCGGCCTCCGCCCGGCGGACCGTGCCGTGGAGGTCATCGATGGTGGTCAAGGAATCAGCACCCTTCAGTTCCCGGCCGCGACCGGGCAGACGGCGACGCTGCGGATGATCTCGGCGGCGCGGAACGGCATGAGCGACAGCAGGACCTCGCTGAAGCCGTGCGTGGCCTCCGCGAAGCCTTGCAGGTAGATGCGGGGCAGGAAGTCCTGGTCCGCCGCGACGGCATAGTCACGGCCGATGCGATAGCGGTCCGGTGCCTCCATCAGCAGCCGGTCCGCGACCCCGGCCAACGCCGGGATCGGCATCGGGTAGCGGTATCCGGTGGCCAGGATGACCGCGTCTGAGGTGACGCGCAGCGGTGTGCCGTCCTCCACGTTGCGGTAGTCCGCCACCGCGTGGTCTCCGCGGTCCTCGGCGGCCGTCAGCTCCGTGAACCGATGCAGTCGCAGGGCGTCGCGCGCACCGACCTGATCCTCGTAATACTCCCGGTAGATCGTCGGAAGCAGGTCGAAGGAGACCCCGGTGTGCGCGGCGAGTCCGTATTCCGCGAGGACCCCGGTACGGAAGTCCGGGTCCCGGGTGTAGAACCAGTCGGTGGTCTCCGGGAGGAAGAACTCATTGACGAAGTGGGTGTCGTCCTCGGGACGCAGAGCGAAGCCGCGGATGTTGGTGGTGATGGCGGCCTCCGGATAGGCCCGCCGGAGATGCATGAAGACGTCCGCCGCCGTCTGGCCGGCCCCGACGATGTTGAAATGCCGCGGCACGGACGAGGACGCCGCTTCGAGCGCCTCGAGATTCTGCAACGTCTGCGAGGCGTGGAAGACGCGCGGTCCGGCCTGCACGCCCTCGGGCAGCCGGGGCGTTCCGCCCGGGGCGATGCACAGGTTCCGGGTCAGGACGTGGTCGACCTGTCCGGTGTGCACGTCACGGACATCGACGCGCAGCAGCTCGACCCGGTCACCGGGGCCAGGTTCGGCTGACACCGCCAGGACCTCGGTGCCCCAGGAGACGTCCTTGTCGAACTGCTCGGCCGCCCAGGCGTAGTAGCCGTTGAACTCGTTGCGGCTGGGATAGAAAGTCCGAAGGTTGATGAACTTGTCCAGCCGGCGCTTCTCGAAGAGGTAGTTGAGGAACGAGAAGCGGCTGCGCGGGTTGCATTGCGTGATGAGGTCCTTGGTGAAGGAGACCTGCATCTCCGCCGCCCCGAACAACAGGCCGGAATGCCATGAGAACGAGGGCTTGCGGTCGAAGAACACGGTGCGCAGCGCCGGCTCGTTCTCCTGCGCGGCGATCGCGACCGCGAGGTTCGACGGGCCGAACCCGATGCCGACAAGGTCGTATACGTCGTCCATGGATCAGCGTTCTCCCAATCTGAGTGCGGGATCGGTCGCCGGCCGATGTTCGGGCCGGGCTTCAAGAGCGGTGGCTTCAGGAGCGCAGGGCAGCGAAGTGGCTGAGGATCTCCGCCTCGTCGCGACCGCGGACGAGGAAGGACGCGCGGGCGTCGACCGAGCTGGCGGCCCGGCCGTCGCGAGGGGTGTGGGCGGCCTCCACCAACCAGGCCGGATCGCCGTCGGGGGCAGCGAGCGCCGGGCCCGCCGTCCACAGCAGCCATCCGGTCCGCTCGGCGACCGGCTGGATCGGGGAGCCGATCCGCACCAGCCCGAGGGACAGCAGACAGGCCAGGCGGGAGATGTCGACGCCGTAGGTGAACCGAATCGCGTTCTTGACCAGGGCTCCGCCGATCCGGCAGGCGACCTCCCCGGCGAACAGCGCTCCGGTGGCGTCTTCGAGATACTCCAGGTGCAGGACGCAGACGCCGTGCTCGGCCGGCAGCCGCCGGACGAATCGGCGTGCGGCGGCGGTGAGCGTGTCCGCGACCGCGGATCCGGCATCGAGCATCACGGATCCGAGGTTGTCGACGCCGAACAAGTGCGGCGGGCAGCTGTAGCGCGACGGCGAGACCAGGACGGCGTCCGATCCGTCCACGATCACGTCCACGTGGTAGACCGCGCCCTCGATGTACTTCTCGGCCATTAAGCGGCCCGCATGCAGTTCGGAGAGCAGCGCGGGTTCAGCCGTGAACAAGGCGGTGACCGAGGCGCGGTCCGTCAGGATCCGCACCCCGACTGATCCCGCACCGTCGCGGGGTTTGAGCACCGTCTCGCCGAAGACTTCCAGGGCATCCAGTACGTCCGCCAAACATGCCACCGGCCGATACGGGACGCACGGCACCTGCGGGTCCTGGAAGAGGCTCTTCATCACGACCTTGTCGCGGAACCCCAACGCCGCCGACGACTGCTGGCCGGGGATGCCGAACAGGGTCCGGGCCTCGGCGGCGCGCAGGACGTCGTCCTCCGAATTGGCGAAGACCCGGTCGAAGGAGTCCTGCGCGCACAACCGGAACAGCTCGGCCGTCACTGCCGGGGACTCGTAGTCGGAGTCCACTTCGATCCGCCGGACCCCGGCGGCCGCGGGCTCGCCGGCACGCGCCGCTCCACGCGATGTCAGAACCGTGACCCGCGCGTCGGGCGCGGCTTCCCGGATCCACCTGTCGTAGGGGGCCAGCGAGTGCGGCCTCTGCAATACCAGGATGTCGCGCGGCATCACGCTTCTCCCCCGATCAGCACCGCCGGCCGCGTACGCTCCAAGGCCCGGACGGCCCTGGGCGTCAGCGGCAGCACGGCACCCAATCCGGCGGCCAGCGCCAGCCAGCCCGGCGTCCCCCAGCCGACCACGACCACCGCGATCAGCGGTGGCCCGAGGATCTCCTGGACGGCGGCACCGAGCCCGAAGACCGCCAGGTACTCGGTGCGGCGGTCGTCGGGCGCGTACCGGTAGGACACCTCCCACGAGCCGGCCGACTGCCACAACTCGCCCGCGGTCAGCAGGACGGTCGCCACAACCAGCAGCACCAGGGCTCCCGAACGGCCGGCGTGCGCGGCCGCGGCCATCGCGGCGCTGCACCCGATCAGGGCCAGACCCGCGAACGTCAGGGCCCTTACAGGGCCGTCCGGCGAATCGACGTTCTTGGTGAACGGAACCTGTCCGACGACCGCCAGCACCGTGTTCAGTGCTACGAACAGCGGCACCGCCTCCACGGGAGCGGCCGTCGCACGCGCCGTCCACAGCGGAAGGGCCACGGTCAGAACCGTGGTGTGCACGTAGAGCACTCCGTTGAGCCCGGCCAGGCCGAGATAGTGCCAGTCCCGGAAGTCACCGATGAAGGCGAGTGCGCCACGGCGGACCGGAGCCGGCGCGGTGTCGATCCGCAGGCGGCTCAACAGGAAGGCCGCCACGATGAACGACCCGGCGTCGGCCAGGATGATGGCGCGGTAGCCGGCCGTGGAATGCGTGGCGAGCAGCGGCGTCGTCGCCACGGCGCCGAGCGAGAATCCGACGTTGCGCACGGACCGCATGAACGCCAACGTCCGCGTGCGATCCTCGCCGGGGACGGCTGCCGCCACCACCGACTGGCTGGCCGGGGACACCGCGCGCTCGACAGCACCCAGACACACCGAGACGGCGACGAAGGCCGCGGCGCCGTGGACGAAGGCGAGCGCGACGAACCAGACGGCCCGCCAGGTCTGAAGCACGACCAGGACACGCCGCGCGCCCCACCTGTCGGCCAGCGTGCCCAGCGGGACCGCGCACAGCAGTCCCGCGGCGCCCGAGGCCGCGAGGCCGAGCCCGACGGTGCCGGCCGACATGCCCACGACCCGGACGAAGAAGATGGTCGAGCCGGCCAGGTACAGGCCGGTACCCGCGGAGTCGACGAGGGCGACCAGTGCGAACGCACGCCCGGCCCGCGAGCCCGGCCAGGGCCCGCGCCGTACCGCGCGGGTCATCGCACCACCACATCGATCCGGGCGGCGGCCTGGCGAACCCGGTCGAGGGCCGCCTGGGCGTCCTGCCCGGTGGCGATGACGTGGCCGACGCGGTCCCAGGAACTGGTCGGCCGGCGCAGCACGTCGCCAGGTACCGCGCTCACGACGGCCTCATGCACGCCTTCGCCGAGCACCGCTTCGTCAAGGCCGTCGATCCGCTCCACGACCCCGTCGTCGCCGGACAGGAACCGGATCGCCGCGGCGCGCGCGGGGATCCTCGGCCGCGCCGGCCGGGAGCCTTCCAGCAGGGCGATGAAGTCGGCGGCGATGGATCCCCCGTACGCCAGATCTATGAGTTCGTCGATGCTGTCGCCGGGCAGCCGGCCCGCGCATTCCACGAGGTGGGGGCGGTGGCCGTCGAGCAGGATCCATTCGGCGTGCAGGACACCGGTGCCGAAGCCGACCGCTTCCGCCAGCGCGCCCATCAGGTCACTGATATCGTCCGCGACCCGGTCCGGCAGCGGCGCGGGCACGACGTGCCCGAGCTCGACGGGCCACGGCCCGGGCAGCACGGTCTTGGCGGTGACGTTGGTGAAGACCACCTCGCCGGAGTCCACCAGGGCCTCGGCGCTGATCTCGGGCCCGGCCAGGTACTCCTCGACCAGGTGGCGCCGCGGCGTGCCGCGCTCGGCGCGCATACGGGGCTCGCTGACCGTGGACGCCTGGGACCAGGCCGCGGCCACGTCGTCGCCCGGCGCCAGGATGACGACGCCGAGGCTCGCCTGCCGGTTCGCGGGCTTGAGCACGCAGCGGCCGGCGGCGCCGAGGAAGGCCGCGACGTCGTCCGGGCTCTCGGCTTCGCGCCAGCGCGGCTGCGGGAGTCCCGCGGCATCGGCGCGGGTGCGCAGCTCCACCTTGTCCCGCAGTACGCGTGCCGCGGTCAGACCAGCGCCGGGCAGTCCCCGATGCGCGGCGACGGCGGCCGCCGCAACGACGCCGTACTCGACAGCGGGTATCACGGCTTTGATTCCACCGACCCGCGCCAAAGCGGCGATGACCCCATCCGGATCAGCCTCGGCATGGATCGGCGCCGGCACCAGGACGGCCGTGCTGGGATGGGCGGCCAAGCGCTCAGCGACCCGGCGCGCGCCGATCACGTCGGGCTCCTCGACCACCGCGACCGACCCCGCTGGCAGGCAGCGGTCGAAATCCGACATCAGCCCCTTGCTGAAGCCGACGGCAAGATGGGTCGCCCCAGAAATCCCCGTCATCGAATGCCTTCGTTCCCCCGTTTAGGCCCGACCGACAGCTCGACACCCCCATGCGTCAAGTCTGGACTCGAATATTAGAACACGGATGTCCATATGCAAGCGAGATTCCGTTCACCTCACTCTGGTATGAACGCGGTGAGCCGGTCCCACATCGCGGCGTCCTCTTCGTCACCGTCGTGCGGGGCGAGGAAGTGCGTCCCGTACTCCGCGATCTCGCTCAGGATCCACCGGACCTGGTAGAACCGCAGGAAGTCGGGGCGACACGGGGGTGCCTGGCCGAGGGTCTCCAGGAAATGGAACCAGTCCCGCTCCGGCGGGCCCCACATGGCATCGCCCCAGTCCGCGAACAACAGGCCGTTCTCGGCGACCAGGATGTTCTGCGCTCGCGGCTCGCCGTGTGTCAGCACCATGGGATCCTCCGAGGCCGCGCAGGCGGCCGCGAGGTCCGCGAGCTCGGTTCGCAGACCACTGATGGTGTGGAGGTGGCGCTTGACCAAACCCACCAGCCGGACGGTGTAGGGCCCGGTTTCCCGGACGCCGCCGGATCCGCAGTCGACGGTCGTATCGATGTCCTGTTCGAAGTCGAGACGGTAGTCCTCGCGGGACAAAGCCACCTCGGAGCCGGCGGCGTGGACCCGCCCCATCAGGGTGATCGCGTCCGCGATGGTCCGCGGCGAGGCGGTCGCGGCGTCGAGCGGTTCGGCGACGACATAGGGGAAGACCAGGGCCGGAATGCCGCCGACATCGTGCGCGATCCGCCCGTCGCGGCCGGCCAGCGGCGCCAGCACGAAATCGCAGCCGGATCGGGCCAGGCTGTGCGCGGCCGCGTAGGCCGCGGGGTGATGGCCGCGCAAGTCGCGGCGGAGACTGACCCACAGACCGCCGGCCCGATAGCACCAGCTGTCCTCGCCCAGCGGGACGAAGCGGGGCTCGGCATCGGTCCCGTACTGGTCGGCGAGCATGCGGCGGAGGTCGGAGAGGTCCAGATCGGAAGGGGGCAGGAGCACGGCCGTCCTGTCGGGTACGGCGCCGCGGGCACGCGGCGCGGGTCTGTTCGGGGCGCGCTGAAGCGCGTGGACCGGGTGCGGCGTCCGATGCTACTGTCCCCGAGCATCTCCGTTTCCTGACACTCGTACTTTCATGCCCGGCATGATCGGCGGACGCCGACTCCAGCCGGATGGCGCCGCCCACCGGCGGCCACGGGGAAAAAGGTCAGTCATGAACGATGTGGAATCGGTCATCCGCGAACTCTTGGTGCAGACCCTGGATCTGGACACCGCCCCGGAGCTGATACCGCCCCGCGGCATCCTGAACATCCTCGGCATCGACTCGCTGTCCGCGATGCGCTTCCTGATCAGCGTCGAGGGTTCGTTCGGGATCCGGATCGAGGACAGCGAACTCGGTCTGGATCTCGTCGACGATCTGCCGGCGCTGGCGGCGCGGGTCGCCGAACTGAGCGGGGAACGGCAGTGATCGAGGCACCGCTGAGCTACCAACAGCAGGAACTGCTCGACAACACCTCGCGGTATCCGCAGTGCATGGCGCGCTACGACTGGATGTCGGTCTACGAGTTGGCCGCCGAGACCGATCTGGAGACCCTGACGTCTGCCGTCGAGGGCCTGGCCGACCGGCACGAGGCGCTGCGGACGACGGTCGAATACCGCGACGGACAAGGGCGCCAGCTCATCCACCCGGGCTTGGCCGCTCCGGTGGAGCGACGCGAGGTACCCGAAGCCGAACTCCCCGACGTCCTGGCCACCACGGCGGCCGGCCGCATGACGGTCGAGCAGGTGGGCCGGTCCGACGCATTGTTCCGTCCGATCGTCATCACCTCCGGGAACCGGATCCTGCTGGCTCTCAACATCCACCACCTCGTCCACGACGGCGCGTCCGAGGCCGTGATGTGGCGCGACCTCTCTGAGTTCTACTCCGCGAGGCAGGAGCGCCGCCCCGCCGAACTTCCCGAGCTCCCGTTGTCCTATGCCGAGTTCACGGCATGGCAGCGCAACGAGTGGGAGCGGATCGGCGGGCGGGCCGTGTACCACTGGCGCGCGGCGCTGGACGGACTGCCGGCGACGTTGTCCTGGCCGACGTCCCCGGAAGGGTCGCCGGAGGAGCCGCCGGAGTCACTGCGCAACGCGGCCAAGGGTTTCAGCGTGGGTCCCGAGGCCGCCGAGGCACTGCGCATGGCGGCACGCCGCGGCCGGGTCTCGCCGTTCATGGTCATCGCGGCCGTGTCGGCGGCGGCCGTGGGTCGGGTGACCGGGAACGAGGACCTCCTGCTGGGCGTCCCGTCGGCCAACCGCGAGGAGCCGTTCAAGCACGAGATGGTGGGGCACTTCGCCAACACCAGGCTGGTCCAGGCCCGAGGGCCCGAAGACCCGGGGCTGTCGGGACTCACGCGGTCGATCCGGGCTTCCTGGTTCGACTGCGAGGACTTCCGTGACGTCTACAGCCGGCCGCTCCTGACCGCTTTGGGGGCACCGGAAGTCGTCTACGTCGCCATGAACGCGGTCCCCGGTGCCGTCACCGCGCCGACCTTCGCCGGCAAGGAAGCCACCCGGGTTCCAGTCCGCACGCCGGGGGTGTCCGACGACTGGCGCTCCGTGGGAGTGATGTGGGAGTGGGGAGATGACGGACTGCTCCACGGCCAGGTACGGCACCGCCTGTCGATCGTGAGCTCCGCCGCCGCCGACGACATCGCCGCGGCGGCGACGGAGCTGATGTCAGAGCTCTGACAGGGCGTAGGCCGCGGCCTGGATGCCGAACAGCTCCGCGTAGCGGCCGCCGGCCGCCAGGAGCTGGTCGTGGTCTCCCTGCTCGACCAGCTTCCCGTCCGCCATGACCAGGATCAGGTCCGCGCCGGTGACGGTCGAGAAGCGGTGCGAGACCACCAGGGTGATCGTGCCGGTCCGGGCCGCGAGCTCGCGGGCCCGGACCATGTAGCGGTCGAACACCGCCTTCTCGCTGGGTGCGTCCAGCGACGCGGTTGGTTCGTCGAGCACGTACAGCAGCGGCGCGGTGCGCATCGACGACCGGGCCAGGGCGACTCGCTGCCACTGGCCCTCGGACAGTTCGACCCCGCCGAGCGGCCTGCCCAGCTGGGTGTCCAGCCCTTCGGGCAGGCGCGCCACCAGATCCTCGGCATCCGCGGCGGCGACCGCGGCGCGGATCCGGTCGGTGTCCCCGATGTGGTCCACATCGCCCAGGCCCACGGAGTCTCCGAACGTGGTCCGGAGGCGGCCGAAGTCCTGGAAGGCCGCGCTGGTGCGTCCCCGCCAACCCGCGGTGGCCAACTCGGCCAGGTCCATACCGTCGACCGTGACCCGGCCCGAGTCGGGGCGATAGAACTTGCACAGCATCTTGACCAGGGTGGTCTTGCCGGACCCGTACTCGCCGACCACCGCCACTACGCTGCCGGCCGGGAGGGTGACGCTGACCCCGTCGAGCGCCGGCCGGCCGGTTCCCGGGTAGGTGTAGGTCACCGCGTCGAGCGCGATGCCCGCGGCAAGGGTGTCCGGCGCGGCCAGGGTCCCGGCCGCTCGCGCCTGCTCCTCGGCAACGTAGGAACGCAACCACAGGTAGGGCTCGATGACCCGCCCGGCACCGGCGGTCTCGGTGGCGCTGGCGACAGTGCTCTGCAGGGTCTGGCGCAGGCTCACCGCGACGGTGACGGTCAGGACCAGATCGCCGACCCCGCCGTGGCCGTGCGCGGTGTCGGCGGCGATGATCGCCAGGGCGCCGACGAAGCCGGCGGCGAAGACCATCCACCCGCAGAACCGCCAGAGAGCCCCCACCACGCGGGCCCGGAAGCGGCGGCGCGCCACGTCGTCCCACGCCGCCGCGCGGCGGGCCGCCAGATCGGCGGCGGTGCCCGCCACCCGGATCTCCTTGCCGGCCGAGGCATCGACGACGAGCTCGAACAGGTGCTGTTGCAACCGGTGCGCCCCGGCGGTGGCCACCTCGGTGTCCCGGACCGCCCGCTGCCCGCGCTGGTCGAACCAGATCGGCGCGGCGGCCAGCGGGATCAGCAGCATCAGCCAGGGATCGACGGACCCGAGCAGGACGACGGTGATCAGGACTTTGAGAAAACTGGCTGCGGCGTTGACCGCGTTCCACAGCCCGCGCACCAACGCGCCGGTCGAGCCGCGCACGAGCGAGACCCGGTCCAGGACGTCGGGCCGTTCCAGGTGCTCCAGGCCCTCCAGGGTGGCGATGTCGCGGTGGATGGCCGGATGCAGCTCCAGCCGCGCCACCTGGTCGGTCACGGTGCCGACCAGGTCACCGGTCATCTCGGCCAGCACGGCGCTGGCGGCGTACAGAAGCGCGGCGGACGCCGCCCACCCGGCCGCCGCGCCGACGTCGCGGGAGACTCCGGCGTCCACCGCCGCCTTCAGGGCGAGCGCGGTCGCCGGGACCATGACGACGGAGCCCGCGATGACCAGGAATGCCGCGGCCGTCTGTCCCGGCACCCGTTTGAAGGACAACCCCAGCAACTCCCGCCACAGCGCGAGATAACGTCTCACAGCAGCTCCCCCTCCGGGATCCGGTCGTCATAGCCCCGGGCCAGCCGGCCGGCCTGGATCGTGAACATCTGGCAGTAACCGCCGCCGAGCGCCATCAGCTCTTCGTGGGTGCCGGACTCGGTGATCCGGCCGCCCTCCAGCAGCACGATGCGGTCCGCGTGCCGCACCGTGGAGAGCCGGTGCGAGATCAGCACGACACTCGCCCGGCCGCGCAGGCCGGTCAGGTGCTGGAAGACCTCAGCCTCGGTGCGCACGTCCAGGTGCGCCGTGGGCTCGTCCAGCACCAGCACACGCGCGCCGGCGTTCACGGCGTAGAGCGCACGGGACAGTGCGACCTGCTGCCATTGGCCGCCGGACAGGTCCACGCCCCCGTCGCGGGTGCGGGCCAGCACGGTGTCCCAGCCGGCGGGCAGGGCGGCCACGCGGTCGTCGAACCCGACGTCGTGCGCCGCCGCCTCGGCGGCGGCCCGCGAGGCGGGTATCCGGCCCTGGCCCAGGGTGACGTTGTCCAGCGCGGACAACTGGTAGCGGATGAAGTCCTGGAACACCACGGTCGTGGCCGAACGCCAGCGGTCCAGCCCCCATTGGGCCGGGACCCGGCCGTCCGCGGTGATCGCACCGGCGGTGGGTTCGTACAGGGCTGTCAGCAGTTTGATGAGCGTGCTCTTGCCCGCGCCGTTCAGACCGACGACGGCCAGCAGCTCGCCCGGCCGGATCTCCAGGTCCAGACCGTTGAGCACGGCGCGGTCGGTCCCGGGATACGTGAAGGAGACGTCCTGGAACCGGATCGCCGGTGCCGGTGCGGCCGCCGGGGTCGCGGCGTCGGCCTGCGAGCCGTCCGAGGACTGCGCGGATCCGCCGGCCGGCGCGGCGACGGCAGCCTTCTCCAGCACCGACTCCAGACGGTCGGAAGCCTTGAGCACCCCGGTCGCGCCGACCATGCGATACAGGTCGGCGCTGGTCCCGAAGGCCTGGTAGAGCGACCAGCCGGCGGCGAAGACGGCGGTCTGCACCCCGATCGACGCGCTGCCGTGCGCCGCGCTCACGGCGACGGCGACATAGGCGGGGACCAGACCGACGGCGACCAGCAGGAACTGGTTCCACTCCGTGCGCACCACGTGCATCGCGTACGACCACATCGGCCGGTTGCCCCGCTCGATGTGCGCCTGCATCCGGTCCACCATCCAGGAGGCGAACCCGAATATCCGCACGTCCTTGCCCTCGCCGGAGGACACCGTGGCCTTGCGCCAGACGTCGGCGTGCATCTCCTCCGCAAGACACAGCCGCCACTTGTCATTGTGCGCGAACGCGCGCCGGCTCCTGATATACCGGTTCACCGCGCTCGGTATCAGGAGCAGCGGTATGAGCCACCACTGGTACGCCGCCACCACCGCGCACGCCGCGGCCGCGCCGGCCAGCGCCGCCGCCCAGCGCAGCTGGGCCAGCGCTCCGTCGCCGGGGGTGAACTCCGCGCCGGTCTCCGGATCGGCCTTCGCCTCCCGGATCAGCGCCTGGACATCGCCGTCCTCCAGCGGGCCCACGCCGGGCGTCGTGGCCGCCAGGACGGCGACCCGATCGCGGTGCCGGCCGTCGATGCGGGCCTTGGCCAGGTACTCCAACGGCTGACTCACGGCGTCGGCGGCGTGCGAGGCGGCCAGCACCGCGGCGAACAGAACCAGGCCGGGGACGGCGTGCCGGAACAGGTCGCCGCCGGCGGAATCGCGGAGCCGGCTGACCAGATCGGCCAGCGCCACGGCGCTCGCCGCCGGAGTCACGCACGAGATCAACAGGGCCAGCGCCAGCGCGCCCACCAGTATGGGAGGGGCTTGGCCCAGGCAGCGCGCCAGGCGCCACCGGTGAGCCAGCCAGGTCCGGACTCCCCCAGTGAATGTCAACAGCCTTCCTCCTCCTGATGCGGGGCCGAGGAGGGCGCCGGAGGTGGCGGCGCCGGTGCGGCCCGGGTCGGCGAAGCGGCGAACGATCGAGAAGCATGGCACAGGCTCGATATAAGAGCGCTGTCCTCACCCCGAAAATAATCATTGCATTCATCCCAAGGCTCTGATTAAGTAACGCCCGGGACACCTCACCTCATCAGGAGTCCCTCACAAACGGGGTGGACATGAAGACTGTGCTCGTGACGGGGTCGAGTGCTGGAATCGGAGCCGCGGCCGCTGTGGCGCTGTGCGCTCAGGGCCACCGCGTGCAGATCACCGGACGATCCGTAGAGAAGCTGGCAGCGGTGCGTCGCAGGATGACCGCCGCGGCACCGCCGGACGTGGACGTCCCGGAACCCATCGCCTCGGATCTGGCGTCGCTGGACGGCGTGCGCACTTTGGCGCGCACCGTGCTCGACCGCCACGACCGGCTGGACGTCCTGGTCAACAACGCCGCGGTCCAACCGGTCCGGCGGCAGGTGAGCGCGGACGGCATCGAACTGGGCTGGGCGGTCAACCACCTCGCCGTGTTCGTGATGACCGCGGCGCTGACCGACCGCCTGGCCGACAGCGGCGGCCGGGTGGTCACCACCTCCTCCGACGCGCACGCCGACGGCGTGATCGACCTCGACGACATCCCGATGGAGCACCAGTGGACCGCCGCGGCGTCGTACGGCCGGTCCAAACTCGCGAACATCCTGTTCACCACGGAACTCGCCCGTCGCACGGGACTCCCGGCGTCGAGCTTCCACCCGGGCAGCATCAGCACCGATCTCAATCGCGACTCGCGCCTGTTCCGGGTGGGCAAGCCGATCGAGAAGATCATCTACGGCAGCCCGGCCAAGGGGGCCCAGACCCTGGTCTGGCTCGCCACCTCGGCAGAAGGCGGCAAGCCTTCGGCGGCCTACTACGTCAAGCGCGCAGCCGCGGTACCCAGTGACTCGGCCCTGGACGCCGAGCTGGCGGCCCGGCTCTGGGACAACAGCGCGGAGATGGCGAAGGTGACCACTACCTGACGGGGAGATCATGCAACGGGGCGTCGAAGGGTACGAACACATAGCGGACTCGAAGAGTCTGCGCGCGCTTCTCGACGGTGGCGATCAAGCACATGAGCTGTTCCCGGGGTGGGGCGCCGGGCGGCTGGCCGCCGTGGCGGACGAAGTCGCGGACGCGAGCCGCGAACGGGGATTGTCAGGCACCGCGGTAGCGCTGCACACGGCATACGGTCCGGCCTGGGTCGCCTGCCTGATCGGCCTGCTGGCGGCTTCGGCGTCCCCGATCCTGGTACCGGCCGAGGCGCCGGCGCCGGAGGTCGAACGGCGGCTCGCCCAGGCGGGCGGGTTCGCGGTGCTCACCGGTGTGCCGGACGGCACGCCGCCGGCATTCGTGACGACGGGCTGTGCACCAGCGCACGGCACGGACGACCCGCCCGGTCCGGGACCCGCGGTCTTGATCCCCTCATCCGGGTCCACCGGCGAGCCGAAGCTGGTGAGCCGCCCGGAGCCGGGGCTGCTCCTGGAGGCGTACCAGTTCAGCACGGTGTTCGGCGCCCAGCCGGCTGACCGGCTGCTGCTTCCGTGCCCGCTGGCGCATGCTTACGGCTTCGCCTGGATTCTGTACACGCTGGCCACCAGAACCAGGACCCTGATCCTGCCGGCGAACGCTCTGACCGCCGCCGAGGACGCGATCGACGGTGGCGCGACCATGATCGCGCTGACCGCTTCACTGACCCGCCTGCTGCTCATGCGAGTCGGGAACAGCGGCCGCGCGCCCGGGTCGAATTCGCTGCGGGTGTTCGCCGTCGGTGCCGGCGCCACCGACGCCGAACTGAACCGGACGGTCCGCGAGACCTTCGGCCTGGACCCGGTCTCCATCTACGGAAGCACCGAGACCGGCGTGATAGCCGTCAGCGAACCGGGCGCGCCCGCGGGCCGCCTGGGATTCCCGGTGCCGCGAACGCAGTGGCGGGTGGTGGGTGACGAGGGCGTCCCGGCCCCCGCCGGAGAACCCGGCAGCTTGCAGGTGCGCCACGACGCCGAGGAGTCCTGGTTCGCCACCGGCGACCTGGTCACGCTGACCGATCAGGGCCTGACCGTCCTGGGTCGGCAGTCCGACGCCGTCAGACGCGGCGACCGGTGGGTGGCGCCCCTGGAGATCGAAGGCGTCATGCGCGCACATCCCGCGGTCCGCGAGGCGGTCGTCTCCGCCACCGGACCGACGCCGGGGCGGGACAGCTTGATCGTGGTCGAGGTGGAGGCCGATCCGGGCACCGTCCCGGCCGATCTGCTGCGGCACGCCCGCGAGCACCTGAGTCCTTACAAAGTACCGAACGAGGTCCGGATCGTGGACCGGCTGCCCAGGACGTGGAACGGAAAGGTGATCGGGACACAATGAGCTTGGTCGATGTGCACAACGAGTGGGACCCGCTGGAAGAAGTCATCATCGGCACGGCGCGCGGCGCGCGCGTCCCCAAGCCGGACCGGGGGCTGTACGCCGTCGAGTTCTCCGGACTGGACTGCGCCGAGGAGATCCCCTCCGGCCCGATACCGACACAGATCGAGGAGCGGACCGAAGCCGAACTGTCAGCACTCTGCGACGCGCTGACCGGTCTGGGTGTCCGGGTGCGCCGGCCGGGGCCGCGCGACACCAGCGCGATAACCGCGACCCCGGACTGGCAGACCGAGGGCTTCTACGACTACTGCCCCCGGGACGGACTGCTCACCGTCGGCGACACCGTCATCGAGACGCCCATGGTCCTGCGGGCGCGGTTCCTGGAATCACTGGCGTACAAGGACCTGCTCCTGGAGTACTTCGAGAGCGGCGCCCGGTGGATCTCCGCGCCGAGGCCGCGGCTGCACGACGACATGTACCGTCCCGAGCAGCCGCAGGGCGGCAAGCTGGCCGACCTGGAGCCGGCCTTCGACGCGGCCAACATCCTGCGGTTCGGCACCGACCTGCTCTACCTGGTGTCCGACAGCGGCAACGAAATGGGCTGGCGGTGGCTTCAGTCCACCCTCGGCGAGCGGTACACGGTGCATCCGTGCCGTGACGTCTACGCCTCCACCCACGTCGACTCGACGATCGTGCCCCTGCGCCCCGGGCTGGTCCTGCTGAACCCCGAGCGCGTCAACGACGGCAACATGCCCGCGTTCCTGAAGTCCTGGGACCACCTGTGGTGTCCGGAACTCGTCGACGTCGGCTTCGCCGGTCCGGTCGCCCGCGCGTCCCGCTGGATCGGCATGAACCTGCTCGTGGTGCGGCCGGACCTGGCGATCGTGGACGACCGCCAGCCGGAGCTGATCAGGGTCCTGGAGAAGCACGGCGTGGACGTGCTGCCGCTGCGCCTGACCCACGCCCGCGACCTGGGCGGCGGGTTCCACTGCGTGTCGCTCGACGTCCGCCGCGCCGGCCGGCTCGAGACCTACAGGTAGCCCCGTGGCCACGCATCCCCTCATCACCTGGCCGGACGGGACCGGGGCGATCCCCCGGACGTGCCGGATCGCGATAGTGGGAGCCGGCCTGGCCGGACTGGAGATCGCCAAGGAACTCGGCCGGGCGGGCGTGACCGACGTCCTGGTGCTCGAATCGGGTCCGGTCGGCGATCCCCGCCACAACAACACGGCGGCCTCGTCCGAGGACGCGCTGCGGGCCTGGCTGGCCCCGGGCACGGACCGCTATTTCGACCGGCCGTGGGAGTCGGCGGATCCACCGCACTACACCAGCCCCGGCGGCCGCCGGCGCCGGTTGGGCGGACGCTCCCTGTACTGGTACGGGATCTGTCTGCCGATCGAGGACTGGGCCTTGACCGCCGCGGACTGGCCGGCGGCGGTGGTGTCCGATCTGGTGGCTTCCTGGCGCGGCGGGCCTTCGCTGTACGAGCGGATCCGGGAGCAGCTCGCCGCCTGGCGGACGCCGAAGACGCCTTGGCCCGCCTTCGGAGCCGAGCCCGAGACCGGGGACCTCGGCGGCTTCATGTTCCGCCGGACACCGATGGCGGTCAGCCGCGACGCCGGTGGGGCTGACCGCTGGTACGCGTACTCGGCACTCGACACCTGGCGGGATCCGGTCACGGGCGGCGCCCTGGCGGAGATGGCGGGAATCAGGATCCTGACCGGCGCGGACGTCACCGGTGTCGTCGTCCGCGACGGCGCCGCGCGCGGAGTCCTGATCCGCGATCCCGAGGGTTCGTCCATGGAGATCACGGCCGAACAGGTCGTCCTCGCCGCCGGAACCCTTGAGAACTCACGGCTCGGCGCTCAAGCGCTGTACGAGGCCGGCGCTCTCACCGAACCGCGGCTGACCGGCCTGGCGGACCACATCGTGCAGGGCTTCTTCCTCAAGCTGTCCGGTGCGCCGGCACGCCGGATCCTGGAGCGGCTCGGGCCCGGCGACCACTTCGCCGCGGGTCCGGAGTCGAGCCGCTCCAACCTGTTCACCGAGATGATCCCGCTCGGCGACGACGGGGTCCTGGTCGACATCCGGGCCACCGGCGAGCAGCTTCCGGACGAGCGGACCGCGGTGGTCTGCGAACCCGCTTCCCGCGGGCCGTGGCCGATGCGAGTGCACGCCGTGCCCTCGGACGCCGATCTGGCACTGATCGCGGCGCAGCGCGAAATGCTGCAGACCGTTCACGACGACATCGCCCGGATCACCGGGTGCGTGCCTTCGCACCTGGACTTCGGGTCGTTCACCAATCCCGCGCGCACCAACGCCTTCGTGCTGCCGGAGGACATCGGGGCCGCCCCGCGGGACGTCGCCGTGACCTGGTCGAGCCACCTCGGCGTCGAGGACCACGAAGGCGGCACCCTGCCGCTGGGCCGGATCCTCGACGACGATCAGGGCTTCCGGGCGGTGCGCGGACTCAGCGCCGCAGGCCCCTCGACGTTCCCCAGGCTCGGCGCGGCGAACCCGTCCCTGACCACGCTGGCCTTGGCGCACCGGCTGGCCGCGATCCTGGCGGACCGCTCATGACCGCTCGGCTGTCCGCGCTGCAACGCCGGCTCGCCGTCGCCGAGAGCCGGCCGGACGAGGACTGGCTGGTCCTGGTGGAGAACGTACCGGCCTGGCCGCCGGGACAGCGCCCCGACCTCACCCACGTCGTCGCCGACCACGCCGCACCCTATTCCTACCTTCCTTCGCGCGGCGCGCCGGCGCTGGTCGAGGCCATCGCCGCACGGGAGCGGAAGGTGTCCGGCAGCTCCCTGATCGGGGCGGCGCACATCGCGGTGACGGCCGGCGGGATGAACGCCATCGGCACGATCCTCCGAGACTGCTTCGACGCCGGATACCGCAAGACCGTGCACGCGATCCCCACGTTCCGGGGCGTCCGGGACTCGATGGCGGCCGCCGGTCTGTCCCCGCACGCGGTGGCGCTGACCGGGAGCGCCATGGACTGGGAGCTGCTCGCCGCCGAATGCACGGAGCCGACGGTGCTCTACGTCAACCTCCCGCACAATCCCACCGGAATCGTGCCGACCGCCGAGTACCTAGCAGGACTGGAGGATTTCGCGGCGTCGCATGACGTGTTCGTCCTCTACGACGCCGTCTACGACTCGTTCCTCTTCCGGGAGCGGGGCCGCCCGGCGCCGGTCGACGTGGCGATCGGCCATCGCGGGTTCACGATCGTGAACTCGATGTCGAAGAACTACGGACGGCCCGGCGACCGGATCGGCTGGATCGTCGCGCACGAGCAGACCCTGGATCGGCTTCTCCCGCGCCTGGAATGGGAGGCGGTGTGCGTGAACAGCCGCGCCCAGGCCGAGGCCGCGGCGGTGATCGACGGCGGGAACGAGGTCCTGCTGGCAGCCGTCGAGACCGGACGCGAGGCGTACCGCGAGCATGCCGCCGGACACCCGGTGCTCGACGTCCCGGTGCCGGACGGCGGCACGCAGCACTGGCTGGATCTGCGGGTGCCGGACATCGAGGCGTTCGCCGACTTCGCGCTCGACGCGCACCGGCTGGTCCTGACGACGTCGGCCAACTACGCGCCGAGCCCCGCCGGGAGCATCAGGTTCCCCACCGGAGTGGCGCCGGAGCTGATCCGGGCCGGGCTGGAGCGGCTCGGGCGGGTCCTGGCCGACTGGGAGGAGAGGTCATGACGGATTCCCCGAATCGGGAGGAGAACACAGCCCGGCTCGGACCCGGTGCCGCCGATCCGGCGGCGGAGGGCACCGCGAGCTGGAACGAAGCAGCCGCCGGCCTCGGCCTACACGCGTCAGCACTAGCGGCGGGCGTCCACGCGATCGCCTCGGCGCTCACCGACGGGCGTGCCGACTCCCCGGCTCTGTCCCAGACCGCCGTCGGATGGTTCGGCACCCTGCCGGACCTCCCCGACGATGCTCCGCCGGTCCCGCAGACCGTCCTGGCGCGAATCCTGGACTGGCTGCGCGCGGACCCGGCCGCGCGGGTGGCCGACCTGCTCGTCGCCGCGAGCGGTCTGATCGGCGCCCCGCCCGGGGAATCAGAGCACGAGCACGCATCCCCCGAGGTGCCGACGCTCATGTCCCCCGCTGTTCAGACCGCCGTGCTGCACTCCGTGTCGCAAAGCCGAAGCCGAAGCCAAAGCCAAAGCCCGAGCAGCGGCGCCGAGCCGCCGGTCCGCCCGGTGCCGGAGCTGTTCGCGGACCAGGCGCGTCGGCACCCGCGACGCATCGCCGTCGAGGCCGCCGACGGCACCGCGACCTTCGCCGCCGTGGACGCCGCCGCCACCGCCTGGGCCCGACGCCTGGCCGCCGCGGGAGTCGGACCCGAGGACGTGGTCGCGGTCCTGCTGCCGCGTGACAGGACCCTGATCGAGGCGATGGTCGGGATCTGGCGGGCCGGAGCCGCGTTCCTGCTGCTCGATCCGCGCGACCCCGACGACCTGATCCGCTACAAACTCCAAGCCGCCCAGGCCCGCCGGCTGATCGTCGCCGATATCGGGGCCGGCGCACGGTGGCCGCTGCCGGTCATGGCCGCCCGGGAATCCGAAGCGTCCACCGCCGGCGGGACCGGCGCCGATCCCCGCCCCGCCGCCACAGCACCGGAGCAGCTCGCCTACGTCGTCTTCACCTCCGGCTCGACCGGCCGCCCCAAGGGCGTCCTCATCGAGCACGGCGGCCTGGCCGAACACACCGCGACCCAACTCGCCCCGCACTACCTCGCGGTGGCCTCGCCGGACGGCCCGCTCCGGGTGGGCGGTGCGGCCCCGGTCACCTTCGACTCCTTCATCGACCAGGTGCTCCCGATCCTCGCGCTCGGTCACACGCTGGTCCTGTTCGACGACGAGCGCCGGGCCGACCCCGAGTCCTTCATCGGTGCCGGACTCGACGTCGTCGATTGCGCGCCGTCCCAGCTGGCGGTGCTGCTCGCGCAGGGCTTGCTGGACCAGCCGCAACCGCCCCGGCTCATCGTGTTCGGCGGGGAGAAGCCGAACCGGGGAACCTGGGACCGGCTGCGCGCCGGCACCGCACGCGCGGTGAGCGTCTACGGGGCCACCGAGGTGACCATCGGCTCGACGGCGGCCGACGTCCACGAGCACGCCGAGGTGAACCTCGGCTTCCCCGACGGCTCGGCACGCGTCTACGTGCTCGACGAAGCCGGCCGCGTGCTGCCGCCCGGCCTGATCGGCGAGATCCACCTCGGCGGCCCGGGTGTCGGCCGCGGCTACCTCGATCCGGAGCGGACCGCCGAGACGGCGTTCGTCCCGGATCCGTTCGCGGGCGTCCCCGGAGCGCGCATGTACCGCACCGGGGATCTCGGGCGCGTCGAGGGCGACGGACGCCTGGTGTTCCACGGCCGCCTGGACGACCAGCTCAAGATCCGCGGCTACCGCGTCGAGCCGGGCGAGATCGAGGCGGCGCTCGAGGCGGTGCCCGGGGTGCGGCAGGCCGCCGTGGTCCCGGCCCCGGCCCAGGGCCCGCCGAGCCACCTGGTGGCCTGCCTGGTATGCGCCGAGGACGCGCCTTCGTGGCCTGAGATCAGGGCTCGCATATCGGGGCGGCTGCCCGCGCACCTGCTGCCGAACCGCGCCGAGTTCCTCGACCGGCTCCCGTTGACCGCCAACGGCAAGATCGACCGGGCGGCGCTGCGGTCGGCGGTCGGCGACAACCGCGGCGCCGCCGCCGAACCCGAACCTCCGGCCGACGACCTGGAGGCGGCCATCCATGCGGTCTGGTGCGAGGTGTTGGAGCTGGACGGCCTGGGGGTGACCGACGACTTCCTGGACGCCGGGGGCACCAGCCTGGCCGCCATGGAGATCGTCGGACGCCTGCGCCGCACCCTGGATCGGCAGGTCCCGGCCCGGCTGGCGCTCAACGCGCGCACAGTGCGCGAACTCGCCGGGCTGCTCAGGGGCCTGACCGTCACCGAGGCCGCGGCGGTGCGCCCGTGACCGCGGTGCTGACAGCCGTCGCGCTGACCGACCGCGGCCTGCGCCGCGAGGAGAACGAGGACGCCTTCCACGTGGGCGCGCACCTGCTCGCGGTCGCCGACGGCATGGGCGGGCACGTGGCCGGCGGGCTGGCCAGTGCCACCGTCATCGCCGAACTGGCGACCGCGGACCGGGACGGCCTGCTGGCCGACACCCGGGGCCGGCTGCGGGCCGCGATCCTGGCCGCGAACAGCGCCATCGCCCGGCTGGTCTCGGCGCGGCCGGAGATCGAGGGGACCGGGACGACCGTGACCGCGGTGGTGTTCGACGGCGCCGAATTCGTCGTCGGCAACGTCGGGGACTCCCGGACCTACCTGTTCCGGGACGGCACCTTGACCGGACTGACCCGCGACGACAGCTTCGTCCAGATGCTGGTCGACAGCGGCCAGATCAACGCCGACGACGCCATGCGGCATCCCTTCCGCTCGCTGGTGACGCAGGCGCTGCAAGGCCAGGACGACGTGGTGCCGACCATCGCCGGCCATCCGGCGCGGCTGGGCGACCGGCTGCTGTTGTGCTCCGACGGGCTGACCGACGTCCTGGGCCCGCAGGAGCTGACCGCGGCGCTCTCGGTGCGCTCGGCGCACGAGTGTGCGCACGCCCTGGTCGACGCCGCCCTCACGGCGGGCGGACCGGACAACGTCACGGTCGTCGTCGCCGACGTCCAGCCCGGGGCCGCCGGGCAGCCGATGAGGAATCAGAGCCAATGAGGACGATGAGGGAACCCATTGTGAATACCTTGACCGTCGCGTCCGAGCAGGACTGGCTGGCCCGGACAGTCGATCTGGGAGGCGTCGCCTTCCCCTATCGGTTCGGCTACGACTGCGTCGACCGCATCGCCTGGTCGATCGGCCGTCTGGAGCCGGACCGCATCCTGGTCGTCACCGACGACACCGTGGCCGGGCTGCACGGCGACACGCTGTTTCCGGAACTGGCCGCGCACGCCCCGGTCGAAGTGATCAGCATGCCCGCGGGCGAGGGCATGAAGTCGCAGACGACCCTGGCCTCGCACCTGGAGCGCTGCATCGCCGCCGGTGCGACCCGCGGTTCGGTCGTGGTCTCCTTCGGCGGGGGCGTGCCCGGCAACCTGGCGGGGCTGATGGCCGCCCTGCTGTATCGGGGCGTCAGGCTCGTGCACGTCCCGACCACCACGGTCGCCGCGATGGACTCGACCCTGTCGCTCAAGCAGGCCGTCAACAGCGCGTACGGGAAGAACCACATCGGCACGTACCACACGCCGCAGGGGGTCTTCACCGACGTCCGGTTCCTCCAGACGCTCCCCGAACGCGAGCGCAGGTCGGGGCTCTGCGAGGCGGTCAAGAACTGCCTTGCCATCCGGCCGCAGGCGATCGAGCCGATGCGCGAGCTGTTGGCCTCCGGGACGACGAACTCCGCCGAGGCCCTCCTGTGGCTTCTCGACGAAGGGCTGACCGCGAAGACCGGGGTGACCGCCGGGGACCCGAAGGAGCAAGGCAGGGGTCTGATCCTGGAGTACGGACACACGGTCGGCCACGCGGTCGAGCTCTGCGACCAGCGGATCCGCGGCGCCCAGGGCGTCTCGCACGGCGAGGCGGTGGCTCTGGGCATGCTCGCGGCCGCCCGGATCGGCCAGGCCCTGGGCACCCTGTCGGCGCCGGACGTCGCCGTCCACGACGACCTGGTGGCGCTGCTCGGTGCCGCGTCGTGCCTGCCGTCCGGGGTCGAGCCGGACGAGGTGGTGAGCCGCGTCGGCGTCGACAACAAGCGGGGCTATCTGAGCGTCGGCCCCAAGGAGGCGGCGATGGTCGTGCTCGACGGGCTGGGCGAGCCGTTGGGCGAGCGGGACCTGCCGCTGGTGAGCGTCCCCATGGAGCTGGTGGCCGAGGCTGTCGCCGGGCTCGTCGACCAGACCGGGGAGGGGAACGCCCGATGACCGGGGTCGCGCTGGCCGAGCAGTTGCGGTCGATCTGGCAGGAGGCGCTCGGGGTGCCGGTCGACGGCGCCACGGACTTCTTCTGGGAGGGCGGCCATTCCTTCATGGCGTTGGACATCGTCGCCCGGTCCTCGCAGGCCTGCGGGACGGACGTGCCGCTGCGGACCCTGTTCGACCACCCCGAGTTCGACGACTTCGTGGCGGCGGTGACCGGACGGTCCGAGAACGGTGCGGCGGCTTGACCGGCAGCGGCCTGCCGGGGCACCTGGCCCCGCTGGGGACGACCGGCTGGGCGGTGTGGCGTGACGTCGCGGTGCGCGGCGCGGGCCTGCCCGCGGCCCGGGCCCGGGCCGTGCACGGCGCCCCGGCCGGGGTGATCGGCACGGATCTGGCCCGGACGGCCGCGGACCCCCGGTTCCGCGAGGCGGTCGCATGGCAGAACCCTGATCTATTGGGCCGCTGCCTGGACCGGGTGCGCGCGGACACCCCGCGGAACCGGCAGGGCCGCCGCGACGAGGCCACGGTCGCCGCCTACCTGCAGCGGTTCGCGCTGAAGAACGACACCATCGGCGCGTTCGGACCCGTGGGCTGGGCCACGGTGACGACTGAGGCGGCCGCGCCCTGGTTCGCCGCGGTACCGGGCCCCGCGTTGCTCAGCCGGCGGACCACGTACTTCGAGACGTGGGCGATCGACGAGGCGGCGCGGGCATTCCTGGAACTGCCCGGGCTGCGCGCGCAGCTGCCGCCGCGCCCCGCCGGCACCATCGAGGTGGTGGCCGGCGTCCTGCACCGCCTGCGGCGGCGGCCCGTGGAACTGTCACCGGACCAGCTGACCGTCCTCGATCTGTGCGACGGGGTCCGCCCCCTGCATGAAGTGCTCGACAAGGCACGCTCCCAGTCGGTCCCGGACTCGGTCTTCACCAGCTTGCTGGAGCTCGGTGCGGTGGAGCTCGACTTGTCGGGCCCGGTCGAGGCCCGGCCTGAGGAAACGCTGCGGACGCGGTTGGAGGCGCTCGGTGACCGGGCCGTGGCGGAGCCGGCGCTCACCGCCCTCGCCGGACTGGTCGCGGCTCGCGACGCCGTCGCGCGCGCCGCGGATGCCGAAGCCGTGGCCGAGACGATGGCGGTGCTGGGCGAGGTGTTCCTCCGCGTCACGGGGACCGCCGCCACCCGTCGTCCCGGTGAGGCCTACGCCGGACGCACCCTGGTCTACCAGGACTGCGTCCGCGACGTGGACGTGCGGATCGGGCCCGGGCTGCTGGCCGCCGTCGCGGCGCCGCTGGGGCTGATGCTCGACAGCGCCGCCTGGCTGGTGGCCACGGTCGGAGCGGCCTACCGGGAGTTCTTCGGCCGGCTTTATCAGCGGGAACGGGAACGGTGGCCCGAGGGCCGCGTGCCCCTGGGCTATCTGGTCAATCGTGCCGCGCCCGACCTGGACGCCGCCGGGTCCGCACCGCCGCTGGTGAAGGCGGCGGTCGCGGAATTCCAGAAGCGGTGGGCCGCCATCCTCGCCGCTCCGGACGGCGTCCGCACCGTCCGATTCGACGCGGCGGACATCGCGCCCGCGGTCGCCGCCGCGTTCGGCGGACCGGCTGCGCGGGCGCCGTGGAGCGCGGCGCGACAGCACTCGCCGGATCTGCTGTTCGCCGCGGCCGACGCCGCGGCGCTGGCCGATGGCGACTTCACCTGTGTCCTGGGCGAACTCCATCTCGCGGTGAACTCGCTGGAGAGCCGTTCGTACGTGGAGCAGCACCCTGATCCGGCCCGGCTGCTCGCCGCTTCCGAGGCGGACCACGGCGATCGGCGGATCCTGTGCGCACCGCCGAAGACCTCCCGCCTGGTGACCTCGCGCGTCATGCCGCCGTCGGCGCTGCTGTCCGATCGGTTCACCTACTGGTCGTGGTCGCCGGATCCGGAATCGATGGCCGCCCCCGGTCGCAGGCTGCCCGGGGCCGGGATCACCGTGCGGGAGGCCGGCGGCGAACTCGTCGTGGAGGCCGGCGGCGCCGAACACGACCTGCTCGAGATGCTGGGCGAGATCCTCAGCGGTGTCGTCGTCAACGCGTTCCAGCCGTTCCCGGCCGCCGGGCACCGGCCGCGGGTCACCGTGGACCGTGTGGTCGTCGCCCGCGAGTGCTGGGTGTTCACCGCGTCCGCGCTCCGTTGGGCGTTCTTGAAGGACGAGCGCGAACGCTTCGAGCAAGCGGGGCTGTGGCGCGCGGCGAACGACATCCCGGAGCTCGTGTTCTTCAGGACGCCGCTGGAGGGCAAGCCGATCGCGGTGGACTTCCGGAGCGCGGCGCTCGTGGGGATATGGGCCAAGGCCGTCCGCGCCGCCGCTGCCGATACCACTACCGAGAACTCGGCGCGGATCACCGTCACCGAGATGCTTCCCGGCCCGGACGACCTGTGGCTGACCGACGCCGACGGCGCCCGCTACACCTCGGAGTTCCGATTCGTCGCGACGCGCCCGGCGGGAGCCCTTCATGACTGACGAGCAGGTGTCGATCCGCTCGGTTCCCCTGGGCGAGACCGGGTGGCGGCTGTGGTGCGACGCCGTGCTGCGCAGCGCGGGATTCGCGGCTGAGGAGGTGGCGGCGATCCGGGACCTCGATCTGGCTGCCGCCGCCGACTCTGATTCCGATTCCAATTCCCACTCCGGCTCTGATTCGAGCCCTGATTCCGACCCAGATCCCGGTTCCGGCTACCGCGCGGCCTACGCCGCCGCCTCGGCCCGGCTGGCGGCCGCCACCACGCGTATCGCAGCCGACCCCCGCTTCCGGGAGGCCGTGGCCTGGCAGAACCCCGACCTCGTCGGCCACTGCCTGGACAAGGTGGCGGCCGGGGTCGCGCGCAACTCCCGCGGTCGGCAGTTGGAGGCCGGGGTCATCTCCTACCTCCAGCGCTACGCCCTGAAGAACGACACCATCGGCTTCTACGGCCCGGTCGGCTGGGCCCGCCTGGACCCCGACGCACCCGGTTTCCAGTCCCGGCCCGGACCGGAGCTGCTCGCCGGCCGCACCACGCATTTCGAGATGTGGGCCGTCGACGAGGTGGCGCGGGCGTTCGCGGCCCGGCCCGACGTGGAGCAGTGGCTCACGCCGACCCGGAGTCCCGCGGTCACCGTCCTGAGCCGGACGCTGTATCGGCCGCGTGGCCGTCCGGTACCGCTGACCGGCGATGAACTGGCCGTCTTCGAGTTCTGCGACGGTGACCGCACCGTCGCCGACGTTCTGCGGACCGCCGCCGAGCACGGCGTGGCCGCCCCTGAGACGGCACTGAAACGACTGGTCGCACTGGCCGCGCTCCGCATCGGGCTCGAAGGACCGGTGGACGCCTGGCCGGAGCGGGGACTGCGGCACCGCATCGCCCGGATCGGCGACGCCCGGTTGCGGGACGACCTGCTGGCCGCGTTGGACAGCCTGATCGCGGCCCGGGACGCGGCCGCCGAGGCGGCCGACGCCGAGTCCGTCGTGGCCGCCACCCGGACGCTGGGCGCCCGGTTCCGCGAGATCACCGGCGGCGACGACACGCGCCGCGCCGGGCAGGCCTACGCCGGCCGGACCCTGCTGTACCAGGACTCGCGCCGGGACGTCGAGGTCGTCGCCGGCACCCCGGTCCTGGACGCCCTGGCCGCACCGCTGGGCCTGGTCCTGGACAGCGTGCGGTGGCTGGTCGCCGAGTGCGGCCGGGCGTTCCGTACCCTGCTGACGGGCGCCTTCCGGGCCGAGTGCGTCCGGTCCGGCCACGACGAGCTGCCCCTGCCGCTGCTGCTCGCCCGGTGCGGCCCGGACCTCACCGCCGACGACGGACCACCGTGCGCCGCCCGGGCCGTGATGGCGGAGTTCCAGCAGCGCTGGCAGCGCATCCTCGGGTTCGGCGACGACGACCGCCGGATCACCGCCGCCTCGGCGGACCTCGCCGCGGGGGTCGCCCGCGAGTTCGGCGGTGCGACGGTGCCCTGGTGCGGGGCCGGACGGCACTCGCCGGACCTCATGATCGCCGCGGCTTCCGCGCAGCACGTCGCGAGCGGCGATTTCCTGCTGGTCCTCGGCGAACTCCACGTGGCGGTCACCAGTGTCGAGGGGCGCGGCTTCGTCGAGCAGAGCCCTGATCCAGGCAGCCTGCTGGCGGCCGTCGAGCAGGACTACGCGACGGGCCGCATCGTCGCCGTCCATCCCAAGGACTCGCCATTCGTGACCTCCCGTGCCGCGCCGCCGACCGCTCTGCCGTCCGACCGGTTCACCTACTGGACCTGGTCCGAGACGCCACCTGCCCTGGACCCGCCGGGTCCCTGGATCCCCGGTGCGGACCTCGTGGTTCGCGAGCGCGACGGCGCCGTGCTGGTCGCGACCCGCTCGACCGGTGCCGAGTACGACCTGTTGGAAGTACTCGGTGAGATCCTCAGCGCCGCGGTCGCCAACACCTTCCGACCGATCGCAGCCGGGCCGCACAGCCCGCGGGTCACCGTCGACCGACTGGTCATGGCCCGGGAGACGTGGCGGTTCCCCGCCGAGGAGCTGGCGTGGGCCTTCGTGTCCGACGACGCCGACCGGTATCGGCAGGCCCGCCGATGGCGGGCCGGGCACGGACTCCCGGAGCGGGTGTTCGCCCGGACCGGCTCGGGGACCAAGCCGACGGCGGTCGATTTCACCAGTCCGGCCCTGGTCGGCATGCTCGCCAGGACGGCCCGGCGGGCCGCCGGGACCGGTCAGGCCATGGTGACGTTGAGCGAGATGCTTCCGGACGTATCAGGCCTATGGCTCTCGGATGCCGCCGGGAAGCGCTACACGTCGGAGCTGCGCGTCGTCGCCGTGGACGGGGACGGGGACGGGGACGGGGACGGGCAACGATGAGAATGGTCGAGCTCAACGGTGCCTCCCTGGGGCCGGGAGACCTGTTCCTGTGGCGGCCCGTCGCGGCAGCCGCCCCCCTTGAGGAGTCCGCGGCCCCGCCGTCCTACGTCCAGGAACAACACCTCCAGCAGTGCGACGCCCGCCGCATGGCCGGTGTCACGCAGCCGCGCTGGGCCGGCGTCGCCGTCGACCTACCAGGCCGGCTCGACCACGACGTGTTGTCCGCCGCGCTGTCGGCCGTCGTCCGGCGGCACGATTCGCTCTCCTGCACGTTCCGGGTCGAGCGGGGCGAGGCCCAGCGGCTGACGGTGCCCATCGGGACCGCCGGATTCGCGGTCGAGAACCTGGGGACCGCCGCGTCCGGCGCCGAGGCGGCGAGCCGGCTGATCGAGGCCTTCGACCGATGGACCGAACCGTTCGTCTGGCCCGCCTTCCTGTTCGCCGCCGTGGCGCGGGAATCGGGGTGGACCCTGTTGTTCGCCGCCGACCGCGTGCACGCCGACCTGTATTCGTTGGGCTACGTCGCCCACGAGATGGTCGAATGCTACGAAGCCGGGGCGGGCAGCCGGCCCGCGCGGCTGCTGCCCAGCGCGGTGTACTCCGAATACTGCGCGGCCGAACGTGTTGCCGCGCCCGACGATCGCGCCCGGGATGCGGCCGCCCGCAGATGGCTGGACCTGGCCGAGGCCGCCGGCGGGACCTTCCCCGGGTTCCCCGTGGACCTCGGCGGCGGTCCCGACCAGCCGCATCCGGCCGCGTACCGGGAGATCGACCTCGCGGACGCGGCGACCGCCGAGCGCTTCGAGCGCTGGTGCCGCGACCGCCGCGGCGGCCTGACGTCCGGGCTGGCCGCCGCGGTCGCCCACGCCTGCGCGGCCCGCGATCGGTTCCACGCCGTGCTGGCCCTGCAGACCAGGCCGTCACCCGCGAAATCGGCGATCGGGTGGTACGTCAACGCGGTCCCGCTGACGTTCGCCGTCGCCGACACGAACACGAACACGAACACGAACACCGACACAGACACAGACACCGACACCCACGCCGACTTCGCCGGGACACTCCTGGCCGCGCAGAGGGCGATGCTCAGCGGCTACCGCGACGCGCAGACACCCTACAGCCCGGTCACCGATCAGCTTCCTGAGAAACTCGGGTTCGAGCAGGCCTGCTGGCTGTCGCTGGCCGACTTCCGGCACCTGCCGGGCGCGGACCGCCATGCCGAGTGGAACCTGCGGGCCGTCGCGGCCCCCCGCCACACGACCGGCGGCGATCTGTGGATCAACCGCGTCGACCGGGGGCTGGCCGCGCACATCCGGTTCCCCGGCACTGACGAAGCACATCGCGCCGTGACCACGTTCGTCGACTCGCTCACCGCGATCATCGCGGGCATCGCAGACCTTGGAGACGTATGGACATGACCGCGTCCTCCCTTCCCTCCCCCGACTCGATCATCGCGGTCGCGGCCGAGGTGATCGGCGTCCCGCCCGAGAGGCTCGCCGGGCGATCCCTGACCGAGCTGGGCGGGAGCTCGCTGGCGGCCGGCCGGTTGGTCGTGGCGTTGCAGCGCCGTCACGGGCTCCGCCTGGCGGCCAGGGACGTACTCACCGCTGACGACCTCTCGGCGCTCCTGGTGGAACACCTCGCCGCAGCAGCAGCACCGGCGCCGACGCCGGCTGTGGCCGGGCCCGAGTCCGGAACCGGTCCGGCGAGTGTCCAGACGCCGCCGAAGCCGGGCGAGCTGGTCCCGCTCACGTGGCAGCAGCGCATCATGTGGTTCCAGGCCAAGCTCGACCCGGGATCGCCGCGGTTCCACTTCCACGCGCTGCTTCGGTTCGACGCGGTGCCCGACCCGGATGCGCTGCGCGGCGCCCTGGCGGAGGCGCTCAGGCGGCTGCCGGTGCTGCGGACCACCGTCAAGGAGACGGCGGACGGGGTGTGGCAGGAGGTTCCCGCCGACACCGTGGCACCGCAGGATGTGGAGCTCCGGGACGTCAGGCTGGACCGGATGCCGTCCGTCACCAGTGACGTCCTGCGCGAAGTCGACGCCGACAGGCCGTTCGACCTGGCGGCCGGCCCTCTGGCGCGCTGGACCCTGGTGCGCTTCCCCGACGGTTCGGCCGGCTTGCTCCATTCCGAACACCATCTCGTCCACGACGGACTCAGCTTCCTGACCTTCCTGGCGACGCTCGGCGAGCCGGACCCCGGAACGGATCCCGATCTCGGCTACTTCGTCTACGCGCGCGACCAGACGCCGCCGGCGGAAGGCGCGGTCCAGGCTGCTGTCGAGGCGTGCGCGACCTCCGACCTGACGGCGTTCGCCGGAGACGGCGGCGGCAGCGGCAGCAGCAGCAGCAGCAGCAGCAGCAGCAGCAGCAGCAGCAGCAGCAGCAGCAGCGAAACCACCGCAAACGGCGACCTGTTCCTCCGGATCCCGGTTCCCCGCCACCTGATGGAACGAGCGGACCGCGCCGCGCGTCGGGCCAAGGTCTCGCGCTTCGCGGTGTTCCTCGCGGCGTTCGCCGACGCCGTGGCCCGGCATCAGAACCGCGAGCACTTCGTCCTGGGCACGGGCACCGCCAACCGTCCGGCGGAGTTCGGCTCGACCGCGGGGATGTTCGTGTCCTTCGTCCCGGTGGTCGTCGCGCACCGCGACGATCCCGGCTCGCACCTCGCCGCCGTCGACACCGCCCTGAGCGAGGCGATCGACCGGTCGCACCTGCCGGTGCAGGACATCGTACGCGGGCTCGGCCGGCGGGTCCGCGGCGGCAACACGCTGTTCACCGCCGGCTTCAGCCACTTCGAGCAGACGATCACCGAGGTGCGGTTCGCGGGTGTGACGGCGACGGTGGAGGTGGGGTTGGCGACCGGGGTTGCCAAGGGACCGGTGGACGCGGTCCTCGTGGTCCGGCCCGGGGAAGCGGACCCGCGCGCCGAGATCCTGCTGGAGGGCGAGTCCGCCGTGGTGTCCGAGGACGACTTGTGGGCACTGTGGACCTATACGGCCGAGTGGCTGTCCCGGCTCGATCCGGCCGATGGTCCGGCAGTGCGCGACACCGAGGTCGGCGAGCTGCTGACCCGAGTGGTCGCGCATGCCGGGCGAGACGGCCGCCAGGTCGCTTTCGCCGATGAATCCGGGTCCCTCACCTACGCCGATCTCGTGCGATTGGGCGAGCGCGGACGCGAGGTGTGGCGGCCTGGCGACGTCGTCGGGGTCCTCGGCGGGGCCGGCCGTCGCTTCTTCGCCACGGCGTTCGCGGTTCTCTACGCCGGCGCCACGTACGTCCCGCTCGCGTCGGACCAACCCGTCGAGCGCCTGCGGTCGATGGTCAGGCAAGCGGGGTGCGGGTCCGGGGTGCGCATCGACGCGGCCACCTCGACACTGGCGGCCGCGCTCTTCCAGGATCCTGATACACCAGACATCAAAGTCCTGACTTGGGAGGACCTGGATCGCCCTACCTCGGCGCCACCCTCGGGACCGGCGCCCACCTCCAGCCCGGCCTACATCATGTTCACCTCGGGCAGCACCGGGCAGCCCAAGGGCGTCGTGGTGCGCCGTTCCGGGCTGGACCCGTTGTGTGCGTGGGCAGCCGGAATCTGTGCCTTGAGCCCGCGGGACACCGTGGCCCAGTGGGCGAGCACCGGGTTCGACGGCTCCGCGCTGGAGGTGTGGCCGGCGTTGTGGGCCGGGGCGACGGTGCGCACCGTCCCGGCGGACGCCCGCATCGATCCGCTCGCGCTCGCGCAATGGCTGGCCGCCGAAGCCGACTGCGCGTTCGTGACCGCGAGCTTCGCCGAACTGCTGGCCGAGTCGGACTGGCCCGCCGCCTGCCGGCTCCGGGTGTTGATGACCGGCGCCGAGCGGCTTCATCCGATACCGGCGGGCCTGCCGTTCCGAGTCCTCAACGCCTATGGCCCCACCGAGGCCACGATCGTGGCGACCGCGGGCTGGGCGGTACTCGGCGCGGACGAACTGCCGCCCATCGGCCGGCCTCTCCCGCATGCCGACGTCAGGGTGGTCGCACCGAACGGCATCCCGGTCGCCGCGGGTCTCACCGGGGAGTTGTGGATCGGCGGAGCGGGAGTCGCCGACGGGTACGTCGCCCAGCCGCAGCAGACCGCGGCCCGGTTCATCCCCGATCCGTACGCGGACGAGGAGCCGAGGCGCCTCTACCGGACCGGGGACCTCGTTCGGCTGACGCCCGACGGCGTTCTGCACTACGTGGGCCGGCAAGACCGCCAGGTCAAGGTCTCCGGAGTCCGGTTCGAACTCGGCGAGCTGGAAGCCGCGGCACGTCGGCGGCCGGGCGTCCGACAGGCTGTCGCGCTCACCGGTCCCCCGGACGATCGGCCGCACCTGTTCGTGGTCCCCGAAGCCGACGCCGATCCCGACCGGCTCGAACAAGAAGTCCGCGAATCGCTGCCGCCGCAACTCAGACACCTGCCAGTGCGATTCGTCCCCGAACTGCCCACGACCGCCAACGGGAAGGTCGATGTGCAGCCACTGATGGACACCGTCCGATGACGGATGTCACCTCGGCCGCTGCGCCTGTCCTCCAGGCCCCGGACGCCGATCCGCTCGGTTGGCTCGCCGCCAGCGCGCCGACCATCTCGGCGCGACTGCTCGACACCGGCGCGGTGCTCGTCAGGGGTCTGCCGGCGAGTTCACCCGCCGATCTCGCCGCGGCGCGCGCGGCCCTGGGGGTCCAGCCGTTCGTCTCCACCGAGGCTTTCGGCCATCGCAGCGAACTCGCGCAGGGCGTCCTGTCACCGATCAGGTGGCCGGCCGGCCGGGAGCTGTGCCCGTACCAGGAAGAAGCGTTCGGCACCATCGTGCCCGGCACCGTGCTCACCGCCTGTGTCCGGCCTCCCGACTCCGGCGGGGAGGCGCTGCTGAGCGATGCGCACGCGCTGCTCGCGCACCTGCCGGAACACCTCCGAGACCGACTGAGCACCCAGGGCTGGCTGATGACCCGGTCCTTCCACGGCTATTTCGGCATGACGTGGCAGGACGCCTTCGGGGTCGCCGACCGTGAGCGGCTGACCGAGGTCTTGGCCGCACAGGGCATCGACCACGCCTGGCTCCCGGACGACGTGTTGCGCACCCGTCGGCGCCGCACCGCGATCCTGCGGCACCCGAGCACCGGGCTCGAATGCTGGTTCAACCAGATCGCGTTCCTGAACAACGGCAGTCTGGAGCCGCGGGAGCGCGCCTTGCTCACCGAGGCCTTCGGCGACGATCTGCCGGTCGACTCCGCGTTCGGCGACGGCACACCGCTGAGCCCGCACGACCTGTCGGCCTTGCACGCGGCCTACGACGCCACCACGACGGCGATCGCCTGGCAGAGCGGCGATCTCCTCGTCACCGACAACATCCGTACCGCCCTCGGGCGCGCGCCGCATAGCGGCGATCCCGCCTTCCTGGTCGCCCTCGGCGATCCGGTCGATCGGCGGGCCCATGAGCAGTTCCCTTCGGAAGAGGACAGACCATGAGTGAGTTCGAGGGCGGTCTGGTCGACGCGCTCCAGCCGATCCGCCACTACTTCCTGGCCCAGGTGCTCGACTACGGACTGCGCTCCGGGCTCCTGGACGAACTCGCCGCCGCACCCGGCCGCCCGCTGCCCGAACTGGCCGCGGCCTGCGGCCTGGACCGCGAGCGCCTGGCCGGCCTGCTGCGCTACCTCTCGGCCGAGGAGATGGTGACCGAGCCGGAGACGGCGCCGGCCCTGACGGCGCGGGGGCAGGACGTGCTCGCCTATCGCCCCTGGTACGAGCTGCTGCTCGGCGGCTACAGCGACACGTTCAAGGAACTCCCGGCGGTCCTGGCCGACCGCAAGGCCTACGCCGGCCGGGACGGCGCGATGGTCGGCAAGGGCAGCTGCGGGATCAGCCGCCACGACGCCATCCCGCTGGTCCGCGGTCTGCTGGCGAAGCTGCCCACGGCCGCGGCCACGCTCGTCGACCTCGGCTGTGGCGACGGCACGTTCCTGCTCGACCTCTGCGAGAGCGAGGGCGACGGCGAGAACAAGGGCCGGGGCATCGGCGTGGACCCGTTCGGCCCCAGCATCGAGGCGGCCCGCCGGCAGGCGGAGGCGCGCGGTGCCGCCGACCGGGTGCGCTTCGTCGCCTCGCCCGCCGAGGAGTACGCGTTCGACGATCCCGCCATGACCGCGCCGTGCTCCATCGCTGCCTTCTCGCTCCAGGAAGTGCTGGAGCAGAGCGGCCACGACGCGGTCGTGGACCTGGTCCGGAGGGCGCTGGCCCCGGCCGGCGCGCATCTGGCGGTGGTGGAGGTCGACCACCGCCCGTCTGACGCAGTGGTCCGGCACGGCCTAGGCCTGGCGTACTACAACCCCTACTACCTTTTGCACCAGGTGACCGAGCAACGGCTGGAGACCGCGGCGTTCTGGCGCGGGTTGTTCGCGCAGGCCGGGGCGGAGATCGTCGCCGAGCACACCGTCGATCCCGACGTGGATTCGACCGGCCTGGAGCTCGGGTTCCTGCTGCGCCCCGCCGGAGCAGCGATATGACGGGCAGAGTCGGACACCCGGACGACGCCGATCTGGCCCTGCTGCACCGGATGGCGGACGTCGCCGACGAGATCGCCCTGCGAACACCGGGCCCGCAGGTCCGCGCCTGGCGCAAGGCGGACGGCAGCGCCGTCAGCGAGGCGGACATCGAGGTCGAGACGGCGCTGCTCGCCATGCTCGCCGCCGAGCGCCCGGCCGACTCGGTGCTGTCGGAGGAATGCGGCGCACGCCAGGGCACCGGTGGCACCGGCCGGCGCTGGATCATCGATCCGATCGACGGCACCTCGTCGTTCCTGGCCGGCGGCCGCGACTGGGGGACACACATCGCGCTGGAGGACGCCGCGGGCCTGCGAACCGCCGTGATCACGCGCCCGACCGAAGGGCTCAGGTACTGGGCGCTGCGCGGGGCGGGAGCGTATCTGAGCTCTGATGCCGATCCGGAGGCGCCGCCACGGCGGCTGACGATGACGGCGGGACCGAGCCTGGCCCAAGCTCGTGTCTCAGGGTTCGTCGAACCCGGCTCGAGGGCCGGCCAGGCGCTGGCGGACGCGGCCACGTGGGTCGAGGAGGAGGTCTGCGCCGTCGGCGCCCTGCTCGAAGGCCGGCTCGAAGCCCTGCTGGACGAGGGCGGCCAGATCTGGGACCAGGCGCCGGTCGCGCTACTGGTCCCAGAGGCCGGCGGAGTGTTCCGTGACGCGCACGGCGGGATGCGCCCCGATCTCGGGTGGGCGCTGGCCTGCCGCGGCGGGCTCTGCGAGGAGTTGTGGGCGGTGCTGAAGGGAGACCTGCCCTAGCCCTCCACAACCCGCCAGGTGGGAAGCACTTCACGGAAACGAAGCACCATGCCCTGGCAGTAGTTCGCGTTGTGCTCCAGGCTGCGCTGGGGCATGTAAGGCATCTTCTGCCTGGCCCGGTGGTCGATACGCACCGTCGTACGCGCGTCCGCGCTGTCCGCGCCGGCCGGCAGCAGTTCCCGGTCGGTCAGCAGTCGCGTCATCGGTGCGGACACCTCGACCAGGACCGACTGCTTGTCATCCGTGCCCTTCACCACGGCCTCGGTGAAGTCGTACTCCGGCGCGCGGAACGGTTCGCGATAGATATAAGGACGACTCAACAGGTCGAGCTCGAACGCCTCACGGGCCAGCGGGTCTTCCCACCAGGGCTGGGCACGCACGTAGTCCGCGAGCAGCGCGTCGAACTCGGAGCGCAGGGAGCTGAGGGTGAAGTGCGCGGTCTTGCCGCTGTTGAGCAGGTCGTAGTTGGCCAGCTGCGCCGTGGACTCGGCGAAGAACCGGCACACCTCGTTGTCGGTGCGGCTCTGGAAGTAGCGGGCGACGTCGGCGAAGAAGTCGCCGTAGGCGATGACGCCGGTCGCGTCGAGGTATCCGGAGAGCAGGAACAGGGCCCGCATGTTGTACAGGGAGTGGACCGCGTAGTTGAGCCAGTAGCCCTGACGGCACTCCTCGCGGGACACCCAGCGGGTGCCGACCACCACCTCCGCCTCGGCGACCTCGCTGGGCACCTCTTCGGTGACCAGGCCGTGCAGCTCGCGCTGGCTGTGCATCGGCGTGTTGTGCAGCAGCAGCTGCGGGTACACGATGATCGTGTCCGCGTATGAGCGGCACAGCGAGGTCAGGCCGTCCTTGAACGACTCGTAGGTCTCCCCCGGCAGCGGCCAGATGAGCTCCACGTAGGAGCTGATCTGCTTGTCGCGGAGCTGCTGCTGGAGCGAGATGTACGTCTCTTTGCGGATGTTCTGGCGGTCCACGGTCGCCAGCGTGCCGGCGTCGAGGGTCTGCAGGGAGATCGGCTGGGTGACCATCATGCCGCCCTTGACGAAGATCTCCGTGATCTCCGCCATGCGTTCCGGCTTGTTCTTCGCCGCCGCCATGTGCACGACCAGCGGGTAGCCCGTGCGCTTGCCGCATTCGACGATGTGGTGGGTCAGCTCGACGTCCCTCGGCGACAGGCCCCAGTTGGCGTCGGCGATGAAGATGCCGGTGGCGCCGTGTTCGCTGATCCAGGTGAGCTCGTCCTTGATCCGGTCGCCCTCGAACTTGTGCACCTTGTCGTTCGTGGCGGCGCCCCAGTAGCAGAAGCTACAGCTGAAGGGACATCCCCGGTTCGTCTCCATGATGGCGAAGCTGTAGGACTGGTCGTCGAAGACACCGGTGAGGAACGGGGAGGGGATCTCCATCAGATCCTTGATCCGGGGCGCCGGGAGCGTGGTGCGGAGGTCACTGTCGTGCCAGTAGGACAGTCCCGGGACGGCCGAGAGTTCCCGTGTGTCCGCGGCGAGCCGGCGCAGCAGCTCGACGAACGTGTGCTCGCCCTCGCCGTTGCACACGTAGACGTTCTCCGGCTTGTCGGCGAGGTAGGTGGCCGCGTGGTTCATCACCTGCGGGCCGCCGAGCAGGAAGCGGGACTCCGGACGCTCCTGCCGCAGCCGGTCGAGCAGCCACCGGACCAGCCGCATGTTCCAGATGTAGCAGCTGAAGGTGTAGACGTCGGCGTCCAGCTCGAGCAGCCCCGCCAGGATCTCCTCGCGCGGCAGCGAGACCGGCCGCGAGACGATCCGGAAGGAGTACGCCGGGCCGACCTCGGGGTCGTGGGCCGCCATGGCCTGCAGGTAACCCGAGGCCAGCGGCAGGATGTTCTCATAGGTGGGAAGCTCGACGAGTACGACGGACCTCATATCAGATTCCTGTCTTCAACGCGCAGTCGTACGGCTGAGAGCCTCGGCGAGGATCCGGGTCACGGCCGCAGTGTGCTCCAGGTGGTAGAAGTGGTTGCCCGGGAACGTGTGGACCTCGAACGGCCCCGTGCCCAAATCGCCCCACCCGCGCAGGCCGGCAGGCGAGACAACGGTGTCGGCGTCGCCGCCGAGCGCGACGATCGGCGCGGACAAGGCCCACGGTCCGGGACCGGGGCTGTACTCATAAGCCAGGGTCAGGTCGGCCCGGCAGACGCCGAGCGCCAGACTGAGCATGTCGGGGAACTCCTCCAGGCCGTCGGGCGTGCCGCCGTACTCCCGCAGTTCCCCGAGCAGTTCGCCGTCGGTCAGGTCGGCGGGGGACGATCCCCAGCCGCGGTCGTGATGCGCGGGGACGGCCGCGGACGGGAAGAAGACGGCCGGCGGCCGGCCGGCGCGCTCGAGTTCCCGGCACAGCTCGAAGCCGACGTACGCCCCCAGGCTGTGTCCGAAGACGCCGAGGCGCCCGGACTCCGGTTCCAGCGCGGCGGCCAGCTCGGCCGCGATGTCACGGACCGTGCCGGCGTGCGGCTCGCTCGTGCGGGACGCGCGGCCGGGATACTGGGCCGCCAGGACCCGGACCCCGGCGGGGAAGCTCCCGCGCCACCGGCCGAACGCCTGCGCCGAACCGCCCGAATGCGGCAGCAGGACCAGCGTCGTGTGGAACGGCCCCGTCCCCGCGCGGTCGACGTCCCACAGACACCGGGGAAGGTTCATTCCGGTACGGGCGCCGCGGCGACCAGCTGGTCCACCCGCTCGGCGAGGTCCTTGAGCACCGGGGCGTCCAGGAGCACCCGGACGGTGAACTCGACATCCCACTCCCGGCGGGCCAGCAGGACCACCTTGGTGGCCAGCAGCGAGTCCCCGCCGAGGTCGAAGAAGTCCTCGTCGGGCGCGACCGCCTCCAGATCCAGGACCCGGCCCCAGATCTCGGCGAGCCGCAGTTCGGTCGGCGTCATGATTGCGTCGTCCATCTCCATCACATCCGGGTGGGGGCCGCGGTCGCGGCCCGGTCGAGGAAGGCGAGCAGCGCGCCGCGCACCCCGGGGTCCTCGGCGAGCACCGGCCGCAGGCAGTCGAAGCGCACGGTCTGCTCGGGAGCGATCCCCAGCCAGGCGGCCTCGGCGGGGTGGTCCCGCGACACCAGCTGCAACACGTCGGCGGCCGGCGGCGGCGGGTCCGGGTGATGGACGGCCACCAGGTACGTCAGCCATTGCATGTACAGGTCGATCGTGGTCCCCATCGCCTGGTCGGCCTCCGCCGCCGTGAAACCGTCCGCGGCGAGCACGGCCCGGGAGCGCTGGGTGAGGTCGGCGGCGATCCGTGCCAGGTATTCCTCCGGCGTCGGGATCAGCGCCGCCACGTCCAGCAGCGGAATGCGCTCTTCCAGGTCGGTGTGCCCGGCGATCTGGCGGGCGATCTCGGTGTAGTTCTTGACGAGGTGGTAGTCCAGGCAGCGGGACGGATCCAGGTAGACGATCGGCAGCGGCGGCCGGTCCGGTCCGCCGACCCGCGCCGCGATCGGCGCCGCCAGGGGCGCGGCCGCGCAGTACGCGACGACCGCGACCGCGTCCCGGGGGTCGGTGTCCATGCGCCGGCACAGCTGTTCGGCGTACGCCCTCGTGTCGAGCTCGGTGGGCAGCGGGTGGGTGAGCAGGTATTCGCACTCGAGATCCGCGTCTTCCAACCGCAGTTCCGTCAGGTGCGCCTCGGGGCGCCGCCCGGGGAAGTCGAGCATCAGGATTCTGTTGCGCGCCGACGCCACCGTCACAGGGGGTTCTCCATATCGCCGGAGACCTGTGCCAGTTCGCCCGCGTTCTGCGCCACCTTGGCCACGGCTTCGGCGAGCACCGCCATCTGCGCCGGATCGGCCAGCAGTGCCGGGTGGTGCAGGGTGACGCAACAGCGGTAGGCGTCTTCGGCCGCGGGGACGGAGGTCTGGGTCAGCCGCTCGATGCCGGGGATGGCACCGTACCGCCGCTTGCTGTCCGGACGCAGCAGCGGATGCCCGGGCAGCGGCGGATAAGTGGTCTGGAACGGAGCACCGGTCTCGGCCCGCAGCGCCGCGGACACGACCGAGGCGTCGAAGCCGGCGAAGGCTTCGGGGTCGATGCGGAACACGTAGTAGTAATGAGTCCGCTCGGTCACGCCTTCCAGCGCCTCGACCGGCGCGACACCGGGGATCTCACGCAGCGACGCGTCCAGCGTGGCCGCGTTCTCCGCGCGCATTTTGTTCTGCGCGGGCAGCTCGAGCAACTGTCCGGAGAGCACGGCGGCGGTCAGTTCCGGCATGCAGTAGTTGGAACCCATGACCTCGCCGGTCAGCGACAGCTCCATCTCGCCGACGCGCGGGTCCGCGACCCGCGAGCGGCCGTCGGAGCGCAACTGGTACATCCGCCGGTACAGATCGTCGTCGTCGGTCACCGCGACGCCGCCCTCGCCGGCGGTCAGCAGCTTGGTCTGCTGCATGCTGAACGTGCCGACGTCTCCCCACAGGCCGACGGCCCGCCCGCGCCACCGGGCGCCGTGCGCCTGCGCGCAGTCCTCGATGAGGCCCAGGCCGTACCGGCGGCACAGCTCGGTGAGCGCGTCGAGGTCGCAGACGCTGTTGTAGAGGTGCACGATCGACAGCGCCTTCGTGCGCGGGGTGATCGCCGCCTCGACCGCGGCGGGGTCCAGGCACAGCGTCCGGGGATCGACGTCGACGATCACCGGCAGCGCGTTGACGGCCATCGCGGTGGACGCCGAGGCGACCCAGGTGATGCCCGGGACGATCACCTCGTCGCCGGCCCCGACGTCCAGCGCCTCCAGCGCGGTGACCAGGGCGGAGGTGCCGTTGGTGGTGGGCACGCAGTGCCGGGCGCCGAGGAAGTCGGCGAATTCGCGGGCGAACGCCGCCTCGCTCCCCGGGCCCTCGGCCTTGGGGCCGGAGATCGCCCAGCGTCCCGACTCCAGGCATTCCAATGTCTTCTGACGGGTGGATTCAGTGGCCGTCGGCCAGGCCGGCCAGCCCGCGGCCCACAGCGGCCGCCCCCCGTTGATCGCCAGCTTGCTCACGTCTCTCCCTGCCTACAGGGTGGTTACCGGGGCTTGAAGACCTCGAACGCCTGCCGGAGCGCGCCGGCGGCGTCGGTGAGAGGCACGAATTCGTGGGAGACGAATCCCTGGTACCCCAGCTCGCGCAGATGCGCGGCCACCGCGGGGTAGTTGATCTCCTGCCGCTCGTCGATCTCGTGGCGGCCCGGGACGCCCGCGGTGTGGAAGTGGCCGATCAGCGGGAAGTACTGGTCGACCGTCCGCAGCAGGTCCCCTTCCATGATCTGCGAGTGGTAGAAGTCGTAGAGGATCCGCAGCGCCGGTGATCCGACGCGCTCGACCACCTCGGCGGCCCAGGCCGTGCTGGCGCACTCGTGGCCCGCGTGGTCGACCTTGGTGTTCAGCGGCTCCAGCAGGAGTCCGACACCGGCCGCCTCGGCCTCGGCCGCGAGCGGTGCCAGGCCCTCGACGCACGCGGTGATGGCGTCCTCAGGGGTCTGCGGTCCGCGGTCGCCGGAGGCGACGGCGACGTACCGGACGTTGTTGGCGACCGCTTTCTTCAGCGCCACGCGGACCTGCTCGCGCAGTTCCTCGTGCCGGTGCGGGTCGATGAAGCCCTCTTCCAGCGGCATGTGCCCGTCGATGATGACCAGCTCCAGCCCGAGCTCGGCCGCGTGCGGCCAGTGTTCCTCGGGAAGGAAGTCGACACCTTCGAACCCGATGGCCTTCGCCTGCGCCAACAGGTCGCCGGGTGGAGGTGTGGGCTCGGTGAACGACCACCACGCGAAGCTTTGCCGGTAACCCGGGGCAGCCTGAGATCCGTCTTGCATAAGAAACCCCCCATGCACGTCGTCGCGCCACATCCGCGGCCAAGCCGCACGGATGCGAACATCGGAGTTCGACGATCAAGGCCGGAGTCTAGTTCAGTGTCCTGAGCCCGTCCAGAGATTGAATGCCAGGCCTCTGCGACTTGAACCGGACCGTTGCCAGCCCGTAACAGAGCCCTTAGGATGACCGACCGGCGATTGTGCCGCTTTACCGAAGCCGTGGCTACGCGGGGGCGCTTGCGTAGTGCGTGGACACCGATCCACGACTGCCGGCCAGAGACTACGGATTGCAAGGGTGTCAGCATGCGCATACTCAATGACCGCTTGCTCCTGTTCAGATCCCTCGGATCAGGCGGACTGCCGGTCGCGGTGCTGCTCGGCACGGCGCTGGTCGCCTCGGCGTGCATCCCCGCCGCCACCGCGGCGGCTTTGGGCTTCATGGTCAGCAGGCTGACGACGTCGACGGCTTCGGACCTGTTCGGCGCGGCGCTGCTGCCTCTGGTCCTGTTCGGCTGCGTCCTGTTCGCCGGGCACTTGGCCGACGCGGCCGTCAAACCGCTGGAGTTCCAGGTCCGGACCCGCGTCGACGGCCGCCATCGGACCCGCGTGCTGTCCCTGACCACCGGCGTGCCCTCGATCGGCCCGCTGGAGGACCCGACGGTGCAGCGGCTGATCCGGCGCACCAGTGCCGAACCCGAGCACGGCGCCACGACCCCGGCCGACGGCGCGATCGCGCAGCTGCGCTGGGGCGCGGGCCTGATCGGCGCGATCGCCGCCTGCGCCGTGGTGGCGCGCTACGAATGGTGGCTCGTCCCGCTGCTGATCGTGCCGGCTCTGGTCGGCCTTTATCTGCGCGCCCACCAGTACGGCGGCGCGGTGATGTCGCTGCAGTCGGCGATGAAGGAGGAGATGCACGCCGACGTCTGGCGCAACGCGGCATCCTCCGCCGCCGAGGGCAAGGACGTCCGGGTCTTCGGCTTCGCCGACTGGATGGTCGAGCGGATGCAGACCCATGTGGAGGCCGGCAACATGCCGTTCTGGCGGCACGTGTCCGGCGTGGCGGCCCGTTCCTGGCTCCAGTTCGCCCTCGTGATGATCGGGCTGTGTCCCGCCTACATCCTGGTCAGCCTGGACGCGGCGCACGGCCGGACGGCCCTGGCGGTGCAGACCGCGGTCCTGCTGGCCGGCTGGACCGTCTACAGCTCGGTGGGCTCCGGCGACGTCGTCTACCAGATGGCCGGCTCGGTCGAGGTGCTTCGCTCCTTCGAGAAACTGGACGCCGCCCTGAGCCCGCTGATCGCAGCGCCGGACACCGCAGAGCCGGCGGCCACGATGCCGGGTGCACCGCAGCTGATCCGTTTCGAGGACGTGAGTTTCCACTACCCGGGGACCGACCGGGCCGTGCTCGACCACATCGACCTCGAGATACGCCCCGGGGAACTGCTGGCGATCGTCGGCCTCAACGGCGCCGGGAAGTCCACGCTCATCAAGCTTCTGTCCGGGCTCTACACCCCGGATTCCGGCCGGATCACCGCGGACGGGAAGGACATCGGGGCACAGGGCTGGGACGCCTGGCGCAGCCGCGTCTCAGTGGTCTTCCAGGACTTCATCCGCTACGAGTTGTCCGCGGCGGACAACGTGACCCTCGGGCAGGCCTACGTGCCGGCCGACCAGGCCGCCGCCGATGACGCCGCGGTGGCGGCCGGCTTCGACGACGTGCTGGCCAAACTCCCGAACGGCTGGCAGACCCCGCTGGCCCGCGGCCGCGAGGGCGGCGTCGACCTGTCGGGAGGCCAGTGGCAGCAGGCCGTGCTGGCCCGGGCGCTGTACGCGGTGCGCAAGGGCGCGCGCCTGCTCGTCCTCGACGAGCCGACCGCCCACCTCGACGTGCGGACCGAGTTCGAGGTGTTCCACCGGCTCGCCGAGCACCGGGGCGACACCGGCGTCGTGCTGATCTCGCACCGGCTGTCCACGGTCCGGCAGGCGGACCGCATCGTGCTGCTGGAGAACGGGCGGATCACCGAGGCCGGCGACCACGACGAGCTCATGGCGCTCGGCGGTTCCTATGCCGAACTGTTCACGGTGCAGGCCAAGAGCCTGCTGCGCACCGAGGACGCAGAGACAGAAGCAGCGGCGGAAGCTGAGGCCGATGCAGAGGTAGAGGTAGAGGCAGAGGCAGAGCCCGCAGGCGCGACAGAGCTGGAAGCCGAGCCCGAGGGGAGCACGCTGTGAGCAGGGTTCTGCGACTGTGGGCTGAGATCTTCGTCCTGTCCTGGCGCCGCGTGCCCGGGCTCACGCTGGCCACGCTGGCCGCTTTGGCCGTCCGGGTGTTCGCCGTGGCCGGGAGCGCGCTGGCCCTGCGCGCCGCGGTCGACGCCGCCACGAAGCGGGAGCCGACGGCGGCGGTGCTCGCCGCCGCCGCGGCCGCGGTCGCCTACGGCCTGCTGATCGTCGTCCAGGACATCACCGACGCCCTGCTGCTCACCGTCGGCGACCGCGTCGGACGGCTGGACATCCACCCGCGGATCTTCCGCGACCTGGCCACCATCGAGAGCCTGGACCACCTGGAGCGGCCCGAGTATCTGGACCACATCACCCTGGTGCGCAAGGCGGGAAGCCGGCTGGCCGCCGGCATGTGGAACACGCTGCGCTCGGTCGGCGGCGTGGCCGGCCTGATCGCCAGTCTCCTCGTGCTGGGCAGTGTGAGCCCGTGGCTGACCCTGCTGCTCGCCTTCGCGGCCGTGCCGATCTGGTTCGACAACCGCGCGCAGCTGAGCATCATCCGCGCCGATCTCGCGACCGCCGAGCCCTACCGGCTCCAGCAGCACCTGTTCGGCCTCGGGCTGTCCGCCTCGGAGGGCAAGGAGATCCGGGTGTCCGGAGCCGGGCCCGAACTCGTACGCCGCCAGGCGGAGGCCTGGCAGGAGGCGATGCGCCCCCGGGCGCGGGCCCAGATGGCCGCCGGAGTGTGGGCGCTGACCGGCTGGACCGTCTTCTCGGCGGCGTTCGTGGCCGGCCTGGTGCTCGCCGTCGACCGGACCGCGCACGGCCACGGCTCCCCCGGCGACCTGGTCCTGCTCGTCACCATCGCCGTCACGCTGCGGGCCTCGGTCCAGTCCATCGTGGAGAGCACGGCGGCGACCATGAGCGTCCGGCAGTTCATCGCGCCGTACCTGTGGCTGGAGGACTACGCGAAGGCCGCGCGCGCGAGCGCGACCGCCGCCACCGAACCGCCCGCGACGCTCAGCGACGGCATCACGATCGAGAACCTCGGCTACCAGTACCCGGGTGCATCCCGGCCCGCCCTGGAGGCCGTCGACATCAAGCTTCCGGCGGGCTCGGTGGTGGCGATCGTGGGCGAGTACGGATCCGGCAAGACGACGCTGGTGAAGCTGCTCTGCAAGTTCTACGCGCCGCAGTCCGGGCGGATCACCGTCGACGGCACCGATCTGGCCGGGCTGCGCGCGTCGTCGTGGCGCAGCCGGTCCACCGCGGCCTTCCAGGACTTCGGACGCTTCCACACCGCCTTCATCGAGAACGTCGGCCTCGGCGACCTGCCGAGTCTGGCCGACGAGGACCGCGTCCGCGCCGCCTTGGCCGACGCCGACGCGCTGGAACTGGCCGAGGGACTGCCAGACGGGCTGAACACCCTGCTGGGGCGGGAGCTGGGCGGGTTCGACCTCTCCGAGGGACAGTGGCAGCGCACGGCGCTGGCGCGCGCGTCGATGCGCAGCGAGCCGCTGCTCATGGTCCTGGACGAGCCCACGGCTTCCCTGGACGCGCACAGCGAGCACGCCATCTTCAAGCGCTACATGGAACGCGCGAGAGAGTTGAGCGCACGCACCGGCGCCGTCACGGTCGTCGTCTCCCACCGGTTCTCGACGGTCACCGACGCGGACCTGATCCTGGTGCTGGAGGAGGGTCGGCTGGCCGCCGCCGGCAGCCACGCCGAACTGCTGGCCCAGGGCGGGACCTACGCCGAGCTCTACGCCATCCAGGCGGAGGCCTACCGGATGCCGGCGGACTCACCCGCGACGCCAGGGCGCTGAGCGAAGGCCACGAAGAGCATCTCCTTGTGTAAAACGCGGACGGCTACGGCTTTCCGGACTGGGGAAAGGAATGTCGGCATGCAAGCTCTGGAATTCGGGGGCGGGGCACAGGCCAGGGTCATCGAGATCGACCAGGCACCGCCCGCATCGGGGTGGGCGCGGGTCCGCGTGCACTACAACAGCGTGTGCGGCAGCGACCTGTGGCTGTACGAGGGCAAGTGGCACGGCAACCGCTATCCCATCGTCCCGGGCCACGAATGGTCGGGGATCGTCACCGAGGTCGGCGACACGGGCAGGGAGTGGATCGGCCGCCCCGTGATCGGGGACCTCATCCACGCCTGCGGGGTCTGCGACCCCTGCCGCGACGGCCTGCCGGTCATGTGCGAGTCGCTGACAGAGGTCGGATTCACCGTCAACGGCGGCTGCGCCGAGTATGTGGACGTCCCGGTCGCCAACCTGTACGCGGTCCCGGACGGGCTCAGCCTCGCCGCGGCCTGCCAGACCGAGCCGCTGTCGGTGGCCCTGCACGCCGTCGCCCGCGCCGCGCTGCGGCCCGGAGAGCGGGTCGCGGTACTGGGCTGCGGCGGGATCGGCCTGCTGATCGCCCAGGCCGCGCACGCCGCCGGCGCGGTGGTCGAGCTGGCCACCGATCCGGTCGCGTTCCGGCGCGGGGTCGCCGAGCGGATCGGCGTGGCGCAGGCCGTGGAGCCGGGCTCCGAGCAGATCCAGGCCGTACGCGGCAAGGGTTTCGACGCCGTCTTCGAGGCCTCCGGCGCGCCGGACTCCGCGGTGGGCGCGCTGGAGCTGGTCCGGCCGGGCGGCCGCGTGGTCCTGGTCGGCTACCGGGTGGGGGCCACGCATCCGATCGAGACCGCCAAGCTGCCGCTGGCCTACGCGACCATGATCGGCGTCATGGGCCCGGGCGGGAAGTACCGCGACGCGCTGAACCTGCTGGCCCGCGGGGCGGTCGACGCCGAGCCGCTGCTCACCGACTTCGTCAAGCTCGACGAGCACGGGCCCGCGCTGCGGCGCGCCCTGGACAAGGCCGACGGGACCATCCGCGTCGTCTTCGACCTGGCCGGCGCGGACGGCGCCTGATCACCGGCAGGGGCCGCGGCCCGCGCCGGGCCGGGCCCCCATCCCGCCGATTCCGACACCGACACCGGCACATCCGCTTGGGAGGCCGCCTTGTCATCCGATCCCATCCCGGCGCCGCGGACCGTCCGCGATCAGTTCCGCAGCAAGATGCTCGACCCGTCCTTCCCCTGTCTGGGCGGCGCTTCGGCCGTGCGGCGCGGCAGCTATCGGCTCCGGATCTATCCGGAACTGGGCTCGCCCGCAGCCATCGAGGACTGCGCCGAGCAGCTTCGGCGGTTCACGGCCGAGAACCCGGCGCCGACCCACCCGGTCGCGGTCCACGTCGCGGTGTTCGACGGCCCCTACGGCCTCGACGAGGCGGGGTTCGAAGAGTTGTTGTGGCGGCAGTTGTGCGGCATGCACGAGCTGGACGACGCTGACGCCGACGCCGACGCGGCCGGCCCTGGCGAGCCGACAGGGTCCGACGGCGAGGACAACGAGGACAACGAGGACGACCCAGGGTTCTGCTATCAGGGCCGTGACTTCTTCGTCGTCGGGTTGCACGCGGCCGCGTCGCGGATCGCGCGCCGGTTCCAGTGGCCGACCCTGGCCTTCAACGCGCTCTCCCACGAACGGCCGCTACAGGACGCGGGGAAGTACGGCGACATGCTGCGCAAGATCAGAGAGCGGGATCTGCGACTCCAGGGCTCGCTGAACCCGACTCTGACGCTTCCGCAGCTCGCCCAGTTCTCAGGGCGCGACGTCGGCGCCGACTGGCGGTGTCCGCTGCACGGCGGGGACTGATCCGCCGGCGGGGTCGTCGCGCACGGCGGCGATCGTCTCCAGGACGGCGGAGCGCACCTCGAGGGCGGTCTCCGTGTCGACCGCCGCGAGCCGGTGGAAGAGCTCGCCGCGGAAACCCGCTCCCTCGCTGTACCAGTTGAGCGCGATGTCACGCCACGTGCTCTGCTCCACTTCCGTCTCGACCTCGTCGACCGACATCCCGTGCAGCTTGGGACGTTGCTGCTCGGTGATCGGCAGGGCGGACAGGGTCGGCATGCTGCATTTGAAGAACAGGGGATTGCCGAGGGCGGCCAGCACCTCGTCGTAGTACACCGCGCCGAACGCGGCCGTGGCGTTCCAGGGTTCGCGGACGCGGGCCACGACGTCGGCCAGCCCTTCCCCGGGAGCGGCGTGGACTCGCACCAGGCGCGTGTTGAGGAAGAGCCCGACGACCTCCAGCAGGGCCGGATCGTCACGGTTCGCGGTGTCCACGCCGATCAGCAGGTCGGGTTGTCCGCAGACCTTTGACATCCCCATCGCGGTGGCGGTCATCAGGACGACGAACGGGGGTACCCGCAGCCGCTTGGAGACCTCACGCACCAGCGCCGCGTGCTCGCCGTCGATGACGACCGGCATGATGTCGATGTCCGTCGGCGCCCCGGCGTACGGCTCGCGGGGCGCCGGCCACCGGACCGGCCTCGGGCCCTGGCCCAGAGCCCGGCGGTAGTGGTCGATCGCCGCATCCCGCAGCGCGCTGGCCGCCTCGCGCTGGGTCGTGGCGTATTCGGCGTAGGTCGTGGTGAGGATCGGCAGTTCCGCCGGTCGGCCCTGCACCCGGGCGGCGTAGAACTCGCCGAGGTCGCGCCACAGCAGCCCGATGGACCAGCCGTCATAGATCAGATGGTTGACGGCGATGATCAGCAGCGGCACGGATCGCCGCTCGTGGAACTCCACCCGGAACAGGGGACGCCCGCCGAGGATGTCCGCGAGCGTGTACCGCCCGCCGGCGGGGTTCTCGGCGAGCTCGGCGATCGGGTCGTCGCAGGCCGGGAAACTGGTCACCTGGTCCAGCTCGCCGGGCTCGGCGACGTACTGCAACAGGGCTTCGCCGTCCTGCCGGATCACCGTGCGCAGCGCACTGTGGCGTTCGATGAGGTCGGCCACCGCCCCGGACAGCGCGGGGAAGTCGACCGCGCCCTCCAGCCGGAAGCAGGAGACGCTGTCGTACCGGCCCGCCGCCGACGGATGGTCGACGATGTTCCGGATCATCTCCTCCTGCACCGACGACAGTGGCGAATGCCCGTCCATGCGCGTCCCGCCCTTCCTTGCCTCGTTCCCGCTGTCGACCTTGGTCACGACCTGGGCCCCCGCCCCCGGCGCACGCGCGCTCACCCCAGGGCCGCGAGTTCGGCGATGGCGGCTTCCAGTCCATCCATGACGCCTGCCGCAGCATCGTCGGACAGAGTGTCCCGGCGGCCGTCCGCCGTCACATACCAGCTGCCGTCGGCCTGCGGGAAGCTCTGCAGCGTCCATTCCCGCCGGGTCATCGTGGGCTGCGTCGGCACGTGGTTCAGCACCACGCCCGCGGCCAGCTCGCCGTGCACTCTGGGCCCCTGCAACACGGTGAACGCCTGGAACCAGGGATGGCGGTCGCGCGGCGGCCGCAGGATCCTGACAAGCTCGTCGAACGGCGTCGTCGCGTACTCCAGCGCCGACACCACGCTCTCGGCCGTCTGCGCCAGCACCTGTCCGGGACTGCTCCGCAGCACGCCGCGCAACGGGATGGCGAGCGGGTTGACGAAGTACCCGACGACCTCGTCGATGGCCGGATCGATCCGGCCGTCCGTGATGGTGCCCAGGCACAGGTCCGACACCGACAGCTCGCGGCCCATGGCGAGCCCGGCCGCCGCGATCAGGCCGGAGACCGGCGGTCCGCCGCGCGCCGCCGCGGCTCTGGCGAGTCCGGCGACGGTGTCCGCGTCGATCCGCTTGGTCAGACACCGGCTCTCCACCTGGCCGCCGGGCGGCGGGGACGGCAGGAAGGCCGGCGGCGCGTCGGCCAGGACCTTGAGCCAGTGATCGGCTCCCGCCGCGGTCCAGGCGTCCAGGTGGGTCCGCTCCCACTCGCCGAAGGACGCGTAGTCCAGCTCCGCGGGCGGCCGGGGCGGCCGGCCGGCCAGCACGTCGGCGTAGCCGGACATGATGTCGTGCAGCACCACGGGCTCGGACCGGCCGTCGATCGCGATGTGGTGGACTTGCAGCGCGAGCAGGTGGCGCTCGTCCTCGAGCCGGCACAGCCGGGCCCGGATCGGCAGTTCCCGATCCAGGTGGAAGGGCCCCGCCCCCCACGAGCCTTCGGCGAAGGCCTGCGCGACCGCCTCCAGCGGTCCCCCGGGATCCTCCGGCGGCGCCACCACGGACAACGGCGAGGGGAGTTCATCAGCCGGCACCACGTGTTGCACCGGCATGCCCTCGACCACCGGGAAGCACGTCCGCAGCGAGGTGTGGCGCGCGACCGCCCGGCACACCGCCGCGTCGAGGACGTCCGGATCGAGCGGCCCGCGGATGTGGTAGACCTCGACGACCACGTTGTCCATGTCGCCGGGCGCGACCCACTCGGCGAACAGCTGACGGCGCTGCGCCCGGGTGAGCGGGGCGTGGTCGACGGCCGGGACCGGGGTGGGCGGCGGGGTCCGCCGGCCGGCCGGGCGCTCGAAGGCGCGCCGCCGGACGGCCTCGACGGTGCGCAGCCGGAAGACGTCGGCGGAGGAGACCGGCCGCTGCCAGCGCTGGGCCAGCCTGGTGGCCAGGCGAACGGCGTCCAGCGACGTCAGGCCGGCGTCGAGCAGGTCCGCGTCCGCGGCGAGCCCGGGCTGGCCCAGCAGGACCGCCAACTCCTCCAAGAGCGGATCGCCGTTCGGAACAGGTGCTGTACCGGCGGCGTCACCGACGGCCGCGTGGGCCGCGGCCACCAGCCGGCGCGCCGCCTCGACGTCGACCTTGTCCATGGTGCTCATCGGCAGCCGATCAGTGTGCTGCCAGATCGCCGGGACCATGGTCGCCAACAAGCGCGACCCCGCCGTCTGGCGGAAATCCTCGGCGGTGATCGGCTCGCCGTCGGCTGTGGTGTAGAGACAGGCCAGCTGCTTGCGTCCCGGCGCGGTCTCCACGAGGAACACCAAGCATCCGGTGACCTGGGGATGCGTCTCCAGCACGGCCTCGACCTCGGCCGGCTCGATCCTGATGCCGTTCAGCTTGAGCTGGCGGTCCACCCGGCCCCGGTAGCGCAGCAGCCCTTCCTCGTCCCGCACCGCCAGATCGCCGGTGCGGTAGTAGCGGCCGGGCGGAAGCGGGCCGTCGGCCGTGTCGAAGAAGCGGCGCGCGGTCTCGGCCGGATCGCCGAGGTAGCCGATCGCCAGCCCGTCGCCGCCGGTCACCAGCTCGCCGACCACGCCCGGCGGGACCGGGGCGCCGGCGTCGTCCACGACCACCACGGTGGTCAGGGGCAGCGGTTCCCCGATCGGGATGTCGGTCGCGTCCGGGACCACGTCGGCCGGCCGCACGACGTGCACGGTGGTCATGATGGAGTTCTCGGCCGGGCCGTAGGCGTTGACCAGACGCAGGTCGGGGAAACGCTGGAGGACCCGGCGCGCGGCCGGCACGGACAACCGGTCACCGCCCACGAACAGGCACTCGACGCCGGCCAGGGCCTCGACGTCCTCCTCGGCGATGATCCCGAACAGCGCGGCCGGGATCAGCAGGCTGTTGACACCGCCGGCGACCTGGCGGCGCAGCTGGTCCGGGTCCAGCGGCTCCGGGCCGCGGTCGGCCATGACGCAGCACCCGCCGTGCAGCAGCGGCGCCAGCCACTCGGAGGCGAAGCCGTCCCACGGCAGCGGCGAGGCGGCGAGCTGGACCGTGTGCGGCCCGAACGGCAGCGCCGGGTTCCCGACGACGGAGCGCACCAGTCCCCGGTGCGGGGCCAGCACGCCCTTCGGGCGGCCGGTGGAACCCGAGGTGAAGAACACGCAGGCCGGATCGATACCGGCTGGATCGGTATCGGCTGGAGCGGTATCGGCTGGAGCGGTATCGGCTGGAGCGGTGTTGCCCAGATCGGCATTAGCCAGATCGGCCGAGGCGGCCGGCGTGGTGCGACCGGCGTGGTCGGTCTGATCTGCTCGCACGGCTCCGGACCCGTACAGCTGCTCCGGCGTGACCCGCCCCGGCCCCGGCTGGTCCGCGACGACCACCGGAGCGCCGCACTGCCCGATCACGTCCGCGAGCCGCTCGACCGGCCAGCGCGGATCCAGGCACGCCGAGGCGCAGCCGGCCCGCATGATGCCCACCATCACGGCGACCAGGTCCGTCGACCGGTCCATCAGCATCGGCACGACGCCGCCGGGCCGCACGGCCTGCTCCCTCAGTCCGGCCGCGACCAGATCGGCCCGCCGGTCGAGTTCGGCGTAGGTCCACGCCACAGCGCCCTGCCGCACGGCGACGGCGTCCGGCGTCGTGCGCGCGTGGGCGGCCACGATCGCGTCGATGCGGTTCCCGAAGTGATAGGAGTCCATCACCGCTACCCCCTGGCTCTCCGACGCGCGGCCGGACCGATCAACTGGGCCACCCGCTCCCGGTCCAGCTTCCCGCTCGGGGTGCGGGGGAACTCCGGGAGCACGGTGATCGACACCGGCACGGACTGCGCGGGCAGTCGGGAACGCAGCTCGGCCAGGGCCCGCGCGCTGTCGAACGACTCCCCCGGCGCGACCGTGACCGCGGCGCGCAGCTGCCTGGAGCCCTGCGCGACCTCGACGGCGACGCAGACCGCTTCCACCACCTCGGGCAGCTCGGCCAGGCATCCGTCCACCTCCAGGGGATTCACCCGGAAGCCGCGGATCTTCACCTCATGGTCGGTCCGCGCCAGGAACCACACCGCGCCGTCCTGGATGCGGCACAGGTCGCCGGTCCGGAACGCACGGCGGTGGCCGCGGGCGGTGCGCGGGATGTCGATGTATCGCAGGGCACTGAGCTCGGGCCGGTCGTGGTAGCCGGCCGACATCGGCGCCCCGGCCACGAGCAGTTCGCCGACCTCGGGCTCGGCCGGGTCCAGGACGTCCAGCAGCACCTCGCAGCCCGGCAGCGGCGTCCCGATCGGCGGCAGCGCGGGCCAGGAGTGGCTCGGCCCCGTCAGCGTGTGCACGGTGACCATCGCGGATTCGCTTTGGCCGTAATGGTTGTTGAGCCGGCATCCGGGCAGCCGGCGGAAGAATTCACGGATCGCCGGAGTGCAGACCAACTGCTCGCCGGCGGTGTTGATCTCAGCCAACGCGGCCGGCGGAGCGGCCTCGCCGTCGCAGGCGGCGACCGTCAGCATGTGCAAGGCGACGCAGGGCAGGAACAACCGCTCGATGCCGTGCCGATCCAGCCAGTCCAGCAGCGCGATCGGGTCCCGGCGCAGCGCCTCGGGCATGACGACCAGCGTGCCGCCGCCGCACAGGGTGCCGAGCACCTCCTGGAACCACACGTCGAAGTTGAGCGGGGCGAACTGCGCCGTGCGCAGGTCGGGCCGCACCGAATGGCCGTACTGCCACGCGGCCATGTTGTCGATGCTCCGGTGCGGCAGCGCCACGCCTTTGGGCAGCCCGGTCGAGCCGGAGGTGTAGATGACGTAGACCGGTTCCTCGGGGTCGCACTTCGCTGTCGGCCAGTCGACCTGGGTGCGGCTCCCGCCGCTGCCGTCACTGCCGCCGCTGCCGCCGCTGCCGTCACTGCCACCGCTCGCGCCGGCCCGACCGGACCATCCCGGCAACCGCAGCGCGGGCACCTCGGTCGCCACGTCCAACTGCTCGGCGGTGTGCACCACCAGCCTGGCACCGCTGTCGGCGAGCATGTGGGCCACGAGCCGGGCCGGGTACTCGGTGTCGAGCGGCACGTAGGTCGCCCCCACACCGACGACCGCCCACATCATCGCCACGATCGCCGCACTGCGGGTGCCCAGCACGGCGACCCGGTCGCCGGGCCGCACATCCCGCCGCAGCAACTCGGCCGCCAGCTCACCGATCCACTGGCCCAACTCGTCGTAGGTGAGCTCGACGTCGTCATCGACGACCGCGACGTCGTCGGCGCGGTCACGGACCATGGCCGCGAAGGTTTCCAGCAGGCACGGCGGATCCGCCGGGCCGCCCCACAGCGAAGGGCCGATCACAGCCGCTCCCCCAATCCCATTTCCCGCATGAGCGTCGCGACCCCGCACGCGGGAATGCGAGCCTCCTGCGTCGCGAATCTGTCAATGAGCCTCTGCTGGATCTCAGGGCTCTTCTCCTGGCTCAGTTTGAACATCGCCTCGGCCGCCTCGACCCGGAACTCGAACGCGCCGACGCCGCGGACGATGGACCGGAAGTAGCCGACCGACCCGGACGGATCCCAGCCGTCGCCGAACGACGCCTCCAGCAGATCCGCCGTGCGCCGCACCACTGCCAGCGTCTCCTCGCCGGCCTGCACGACCCGCAGCGTCCCGCGCAGGTGCACGGTGACGAAGTCCCAGGTGGGCGCCGCCGGTTCGATCTGGTAATTCACAGGACTGATATAGGTGCCGGGCCCGGAGAAGACCGCCTTCGCCGACATCCCGTCGGCCAGGTCCCGCCAGTGCGGGTTGGCCCGGTTCATGTGGCCCCACAAGGTGGAGCCGACCACGTCACCGGGCTCGTCGTCCCGGAAGACCATCGGCAGGTTGGTGGCGTGCGGGACGTCCAAGCCGTTGGTGAGCAGCAGCGCCAGCGGGTGGCCGCGCAGCACCGCGCCGATCTGCTGATCGGTGGCAGGTTCGTACAACGCAGGAACGTACATGAACAGGACTCCTACGGCAGGGGTGGCCTCAGCGAACGTGGTCGAGGATCGAGCGCGTGATCTCGCCGGCGCGCGTCGCGACCGTGGACAGCAGCCCGGCGGTGAGTCCGTGCGTGTGCTCGGCGCCGGCGCCGTGCAGATACAGGCCGCACTGGAGGGAATCCGAGGTGATCACCTGGTAGTCCCGGCCGAGCACGAGGCGGCCCTGGTCGTCCCGCTTGCACTGGGCGCCCAGATCGCCGAGCAGCGCCAGCGGGTCGGCCGGCTCGTAGCCGGTGGCGTAGACAAGGGCGTCGACCCGGATCGTCTCGACCTCGCCGCTGGGCAGGAACTCGACCACCAGGTCGACTCCGTCCGGGCTCTCGGTGACGCCGCGCAGCCGGGAGACGTTGTGCAGGTGGAGCCGCCGGCGACCGGACAGGCCCTCGCGATACGTGATGTCGTGCAGTTCCTGGGTGAGATCCAGGTCGACCACCGAGTAGTTGGTGTCGCGGTGGTAGTCGAGCAGCATCTCCCGGACGTTCTCGGGCGCCTGGTAGAACTGGTCGACGGCGACCGGATCGAAGATGCGGTTGGCCAGCGGGCTGTCGTCGGCGACGCTGTAGCCGAACCGGGAGAAGACCGCGTGCACATCGGCGCCTTGATAGGTCTGGTGCAGATGCGCCACCACTTCAGCCGCGCTTTGGCCGGCGCCGACGACGGCGAAGGAAGTCCCCCGGTCGGCCGGCACGTCCTTGAGTCGGCTCAACAGTTCGGCGCTGTGCCAGATCCGCCCGGACACGGCGGCGTCCTTCGGCAGCTTCGGAACGAGCCCGGCACCGATGACGACGTTGCGGGTGAGATGGGTCCGCGTCCGCCCCTGGGTCCGGACATCCACTTCCAGCAGGTCCGCGATCCCGTCCTCGTACCGGGCGCGGACGGCGACCACCTCGGAGTCGTAGCGCACCAGGTGGTCCAGGCGCTGAGCCGCCCATTCCAGGTAGTCGTGGTACTCGACGCGATAAGGGTAGAAGCTCTTGCTGTTGATGAAGTCCGCGAGCCGGTGACGCGAATGCAGATAGCTGATATACGTGAACGTACTCGTCGGGTTGCGCATCGTCGCGAGGTCCTTGAGGAACGCGACCTGCATGGTCGCCCCCTCGATGAGCATGTCCTGATGCCATCCGAAACGCGGCTTGCGCTCGAAGAAGAGCGTCCGCCCGGGCAGCGTCCGAGCCGGTGCCGGGGCACCCTGGGCCGTCTCCGCCCCCGTGCCCGTCCCCGTCGGCGTCTGCGTCTCCGCGAGCGCGACGGCCAACGCCAGGTTCGCCGGGCCGAAACCGATGCCGATCACTTCATAAGGATCTTGATCCACTGGCTTCCCGGCCGTCATCAGACGCTCCCCCCTGGCGCTGTCGAATGCTGCGGCGGGCCGCGGCCCGCCGACGGCGGCGACGCCGGCGTGTACATCCCCGTGACATGCCCGGCGGCGACGTCTCCGTCTAGTAGTAGCCGCTCGATCAACTCCAAGCAACCCCTGATTCGCACTCCGTGCACCGAAGAAGACTGATAGCGCCGACGGAGCCGAATGAGTACCCTGACCCACGGCGTCGGGATCTCGCCCGGCGCAGCCTACGGGGAGGCAGTGAGCGTGCAGACAACAGTGGACGCCGTCAGCCGAATCTGGGAGCAGGTCCTGGAGGTCCAGGTCGGCCCGGACACCGATTTCTTCGACGTCGGCGGTCATTCCTTCCTGGCGATGCGCATCGTCGCCCTGCTCGGTGCGGAACTGTCCGCCGAGGTGCCGGTCACGCTGGTCTTCGACCACCCCCGGCTCGGGGACTTCGCCGCCGCCGTCGCCCAAGCCGTGGGCGCCGGAACCGCGAACCCGCGGTGAGGCCGGACGGGCCGGACCTGTCGGATCAGCCGGACGACGGCACCGGATGGCTCGGTGCGGACTGGCTCGAGAAGGCCGTCACCCGCACCGACGGCCTGCTGGCCCGGCACGGATACCGCCGCACCGGCGTGCCGATCGAGATCCGGCGCTGGAGCGTCTCCGCGGTCCTGCGCGTACCCACCGACCGGGAACCGGTCTGGTACAAGGCGGTGCCTCCGGTCTTCGCCCACGAGGGGCGGGTGACGGCCTGGCTCGCCGAGACCGTGCCGGACCTGGTGCCGACCGTGCTCGGCCACGGTGACGGCTGGCTGGTCACCACCGAGATGCCCACCGGCGACGAACCGTCGGTCGGGCACCCCATCGACGACGTCCTGCGGTTGCAGCGCACCACCATCGGCCGGGCCGAGGAGATCCTCGCGCTGGGCTGTCCGGACCGGACGCCGTCCCGGGCCTGCGCGTCGGTGGCGGCCCTGGCCCAGCGCCGCGACCTGCTCGGCGCGGACCTCGCCGACCACGTGGACGTCCTGCTTCCGGCCCTGGACCGCCGGGTCGCCGAGATCAGCACCCTGTCGATGCCCTCGACGCTGGTGCACGGCGACGTCAACGGGGCGAACTCCCGCTGGACCGGCCGCGGGTGGATGCACATCGACTGGACCGACGCGTGCCTGGCCCACCCCGTCGTGGAGCTGGCACAGCCGCTGATCGACGCCACCGCCCAGGAGCGGCGCGCCCTGGAGTCCAGGTTCGACAGCGCGTGGTCCGACCTCGTCCCGGCCGCGCAGATGCGCCGGGTGCTCGCCGAAGCGCCGCTGCTCGGGGCCGCGCACCAGGCCGGAACCTACTTGAGCATCATCGACGGGGTCGGGCCGGCGAACGACCATCCGGACATGCTCCGGTTCTGGACGCGGCGTCTTGTCGAGACGCTTCAGTAGCCGCCGGCACGACAACCGGGGACGGGGACGCGCTGCTATTCGGCTCCCGAGACACCGGCGATGATGTCGGCGATGGTGTCCAGGAACCTCAGCACCCGCTTCCTGGCCTCATCCGAACTCGGATAGCGGACATGAGCGGTCAGTCCCCGGGCGACGATGTTGATCCACAGGTCGCCGCCGGTCACGTACCGGGGCGCGCCGACGGCTCGCAGGTTCCACTCGGTGTGCCGCTCCGCTCCCGGCAGGCTGCGGAAGTCGACGATGGACAGCCAGCTGGCGTCGTCGAAGCCCAGTTCCGGCGGCAGCCGGTCGGTGACCACGGCGTAGGGGATGTCCCGGTCGATGGTGCGCATCGCCGCGTGGGCGGTGGCCATCGTCGCGCGCAGGCCCGAACTGTCGTCGCCGACGGGGAACGACAGCGGTGCCGCGGTGACGTACCAGCCCATCGTGGACCTGGGACCGACCGGCCGCGTCCCGACGGCCAGGATGGTGCGGAACGGCTCCCCGGCGGGCGTCGAGGCGATCGCGACGGCCGCGGCCAGGCCGGAGGGCAGGCTGCCACCGTGGCTTCGGCACCAGCGCTCGAAGCGCTGCGTCATCGCGGCGTCGGCGAGGACTGACTCCTCATAGGCGGCGACCCGCGGCTGCTCCCGGAAGTCGCCCAGGTCGATCGGGAAGCCCGGCAGTGTGCCGTCACCGGATTCGGCCAGTGCGTGCCAGAGGCCGACCGATTCGGTCAGGACTTCCGGGGATGGGAGTGCTTCCCGCTCCGCCTCGCAGAACTCTGCGTAGCGAACGCCGGGGAACAGCTGGGGTTCTCGTCCTTCCACCGCCGACTCGTAGAGCTCGACGAGCTCGTTGCCCACGTTCGCGAGCGAGTACAGGTCGATGACGACGTGATCGGCACTGAACAGCACCGTCCAGTCCGACTCCCGTTCCACGGTGACGAACACGTATTGGGGCCAGGTGAACGGATCAGTCCGCCGGTCGAAGATCTCCGAGAGCCGGACGGCGAGTTCGCGACCGGTCCCGGGGGTCCCGAGATCCTCGGCGACGAACTCGACACGGTCCGCGCCGACCTGCCGATACTCCACGCCTCCGTCCTCGACGTGGAACATCGCCCGGAAAGCGTCATGCCGCCGAACCAGCTCGGCGAAGACCCCGGCCATCGCGTCCCGGTCGAAGCGCCCCGCCACGTCGGCGGCCACTCCCCACCATCGGGGCTTCGCGGCGCCGGCCGCGCGCTGTGCCCAGGACTGCCGCAGATAGGTCTGCTGGATCAGCGAGGGCGGAGCCCCGTCTCCCGCCGCCGGTTCGGCTCCCACCGCCGACCAGACGAGCACCCGTCCCGGTGCTATCGCGTCGTCGACGAATTCGATCATTCGCATTCGCAACACCTCCCCGTTCCGCGACGGATCACGCGTCGCAATCATCGAATATAGCCGCGGGCGCCTCTAAGGCGTGCCGCCGGCGAGCCCGATCCGGTAGGCGAGAACGACGGCCTGGACCCGGTCGCGCAGGTCGAGCTTGGTCAGGATGCGCGACACGTAGGTCTTGACGGTCTCGGGCGTGATGAACAGGGACGCCGCGATCTCGGCGTTCGAGAGTCCTTCAGCGATGAGTTCGAGCACTTCCAGTTCGCGAGGCGTCAGTGTTCGCACGATCTCTTCACGCGCCGTGCGGGAAGGGTCTCCCGGGCGCAGCCGTTCGGCGAAGCGACCGATGAGGGTGCGCGTGACCGCCGGCGCCAGCAGGGCCTCGCCCCGGGCGACGGTGCGGACGCCGTTGACCATCTCGGCCGGGGGCGCGTCCTTCAGTAGGAAGCCGCTGGCTCCGGCGCGGAAGGCGTCGTAGACGTAGGCGTCGACGTTGAAGGTGGTGACGACGAGGACCCTCGGCGGGTCGGCGGCGTCGGGTCCGGCCAGGCGGCGGGTGGCTTGGATCCCGTCCAGCAGCGGCATGCGGATGTCCATCACCACCACGTCGGGGCGGAGGCGGGCCGCCATCTCGACCGCCTCGACGCCGTTGGCGGATTCGCCGACGACCTCCATGTCGGGTTGGGCCGAGAAGATGGTGGCGTAGCCGGTGCGCACCAGTTCCTGGTCGTCACAGACGAGCACGCGGATGGGCCGGTCGGTCACGGGGTCACTCCTGATCGGGTCCGAACGGGATCCGCGCCCGGACGACGAATCCGCCGTCCGAGCGGGGACCGGCCTCCAGTTCACCATGCAGTACCCGGACACGTTCGCGCAGGCCCGCCAGTCCCCGACCGCCGGCCGGCAGTTGCGGAGCGCGGGGAGGGGACGCGGAGGCGGCGGCTCCTTGCTTCGCCGGTCCCTCGGTCGTCACCTCGACCTCCATGTGCTGCGGGTGCTGATGTACCGAGACATTCGTGCGGGCTGCGGTCGCGTACTTCATCGCGTTGGTGAGCGCCTCCTGGACCACGCGGTAGGCGGCCAGCTCGACGGCAGCCGGCCGCGGTCGGTGGTCGCCGATCTCGCGGAATTCGACCGGCTGGCCGGTGGCTCTGGCCTGCTCGACCAGGTCGGCGATCGCGCCCTGGGTCGGGGCCCGGTCCGGGCACACCGTGTCGCCGGTCTGGCCCACCGTGTCGCTGGTCGGGCGCTCCGTGTCGCCGGTCGAGTGAACCTTGTCGCCGGTCGCCTCCAGCACGCCGAGCAGGTAGCGCAGTTCGGTCAGCGCTCGCCGCCCGGTATCGGACACTGATGTCAGCCCCGCCACGACCCGCTCCGGATTCGAGCTCAGCAGGAACTGCGCGGCATCGGCCTGCACCACCATGGCGGTCACGTGGTGGGTGACCACGTCGTGCAGTTCCCGCGCGATCCTGGCCCGTTCGGCGGCGCCGGCGGCCTCGGCGACCAGCCGCCGCCGCTCGATCTCCTGCTGCCGCAGTCGGCGCATCACGCTGCCGGCCAGCCAGGCCACGGTGGTGACCAGATAGAAGACGGAGTAGTCGCCGATCCCATGTGGTGCGCCGAGGTGGTGCAGTACCAAGGCCAGCACGGCGTAGCCGACGGTCGCCGCGGCGGCGACCGTGCGGCGCCGGCGATCCTGGTGCGCCCCGGCAGAATAAAGAGCCAAATACAGCCCGAGACTGGCGAACGTCGTCGGATAGCCCAGGGCCTGATCCGCGGCGAACGCGGCGCCGACGACCGCCAGCACTGCCGCCGGGAACCTCCGCCGCACGGCCAGCGGCAGTGCCTGCGCCAGGGCCAGCGCGACGCTCGCCACGTCGGCCGGCCGGCCGGGCAGGTCGCCGATCTGCGCACCGACCTTCGACAGCGCCGGGGCGAAGGCCAGCACCGCGAGCCCCGCCGCCAGCACACCGTCCTCGACCGAGGCGTCCCGCTGGCCCAGCAAGCCTGCCGCGCCTCGCGGCGACATCGGCCGACGAGGCGTGGCGGGCGTCTTCACTAGCGGTTCCTCCGGTCGGCGCGACGTGCGGGCACCACATTGCCGCTCCGGCGGGCGGCGGCGAACATCAGCATCGCCAGCAGCAGGCCGATCACCACCGGGAAGACCGACGCCTCCAGCCCGAACGCGCCGCCGGTCAGCAGGTGCGAACCGCTGGTCCGCACACTGAACAGCCGGGCGTCGGGGGTGTGCCCGGAGACCGGCACGCCCAGCAGCTGCTCGGCACTGTTCCAGGCGAAGTGCACCGCGGTGACAAGCCAGATACTGCGCTGCCACAGGAACGCCGCCCCCAACATGGCCCCGGCCTCGACGGCGATGGACAGCCCGCTCCACAGCGTGGCCCCGGGGTTGGCCATGTGCACCGCGCCGAAGAACAGCGCGGTGGCCGCGACCGCGACCCGACTGCCCCACCGCTGCTCGATGGCCTGCAACGCCACGCCCCGGAACATCAGCTCCTCGGTCAGCGACGCCCCCGCCTGAACCGCCAGCACCGAGGCCAACGTTCCCACGACCGCGTGGTGCGCCCAGGAGAACGAGTACCCGCCGAAAGCCACGATCAGCAACGTCGAGACCGCGACGAACCCCAGCCCCAACGCAGTGCCCAGCAACGCCTGCCGCCCGGCACCGCGCCCCGCGATCTCCGGAGTGGCCCGCCGCGCCAGGCGCCGCATCACCACCCAGTAGACGCCCACCGCGACGCCCCCTCCCAACACCGGCACCGGACCCGGCCCGTTCGCGGTCACCCCCGCCACCAGGCCCACCCCCACCAGCCCGGCCAGCGCCCAGCCCAGCGGGCTGTGCGCCATCCGACCCCAGCGGCCGCGATCCGGACCGGACCGTGCCGACCCGTGATCGAAGTCTGCGTCGCGGCGAACATCCGTCGTGCTCATTGACAGCCTCCCCAGCCTCCCGGCCGCCTGAGCGGCGGCCACGTGAGCAACGCTAGGGATCCGACCGCACCCCACGAATCACCCGCCGGCGGACGGATGCGGTAGCTCGCACGGGGGATGCGCGAGGGCGATCGTGCCTTGGTGGAGGGCGTCTCGGCCCTGTTCCGACCGCGCAGTCGGACCGAAACGCGAAGCGCCGCCCGCCCCACCGAGCAATCGCAAGCGAGAGTTCGGTGGAACAGGCGGCGCCTCAGACCTCACAAAGCGAACGGCACCGCATCCTCAGTACCGCACCCTCAGTGCGCCGTGCCTCAGCTGCCCAAAGCGAAGGCGAGGACGTCCGCGCCCTTCTCCGGCGCCGCCGGCAGCACGATCAGCCGGTCGTTGGTGACGAAAGCCGCGGCTGTGGCTCCGCCCCAGTCGTTGCCGAGGGCGCCGCCGCTGATGCCGGAGGCGAGGATGCCGCCGTCGTGCATCGCGTACGTGGTCAGGTGCGGGGATGAGCCCGCTGCGGCGGCGGCGAACACGGTGACCTTGTCCGAGTCCTGGCTGGCGATGATGACCGGGCCGGTGGACGCGGCCGGGGTCTGCCACAGCTTCTTGCCGGAGGTCAGGTCGAAGGCGGCCAGGGCGGTGGTCGCGTCCTTGTCGGCGGTGGGGGCCAGGAAGGTGTTGTCCTGGACGTGCGGTACCTGTTGCTGGGCGCCCTGGGGGCCGATGTTCAGGTCCAGCTTGCCGAAGTCGCCGGTGCCGGGGACCGTCGCCTTCGCTTTGCCCTGGGCGTCGAAGGTGTAGTACTTGTCGACCGATGAGGACTCGACGTGCACGATCGTCGGGAGCGCCGCTTCGACCAGGGTGACCTGGGCGCCGTTCAGGCCGTCCGAGGGTACCGGGGTGCGCCACAGGTCGGCGCCGGTGTGGGAGTCCTTGCGGACCGTGACCGGGCCGGCGCCGCAGTCCTCGATCAGGGTGACGAAGGTGCCCTTGGCCGCCAGTTGGTTCGCCTTGCACGGCGGTTTGGACTTCGTCAGGTCGGTGGTCCACAGCTGCTTGCCGTCGGCTGCGTTCCACACGGTGATCGAGGTTCCGTACTGGGCGGCCACCACGTCGCCGCCCATCGCCATCATCGGCGTCGTGCCCGCCGGCGAACCGGGGGGCGCCACGAGGTTCTGCGTCCAGACCGTCTTGCCGTTGGAGGTGTCGATCGCCGCGATGGTGGTGCAGTTGCCGGACGCGCCGTACTGCACCATGCCGATCCCCTGGACCGTCACCTGGCTCATCAGGCAGATCGACGCCCCCTGACCGGGTACCTGGTACGTCCACAGGTGCTTGCCGGTCTCGGCGTCGTAGGCCTTCACGGCCCCGGTGTCGCCGCGCACCACCGTCTTCCTGTTCACCATCCAGCTGCCGACGACCGTCGCGGCGTCGCCGGACGCGGGCACGGACCAGGCCGCCGTGACGGACTTGGCCGGGGCCGTGTGCGAGTCCTGACCCAGGATGTTGACGGTCGACCCGCCGTTCGACTTCGATGAGCTGGTCTGCAGCAGCACCGCGCCCCCGATGCCCACGGCCAGCAGCGCGATGGCCGCCACGCCGATGATCGCCCGGCGGGAGTTGCGGGTCGGGGCGGGAGCCGGCGGCTGGTACGGGGGCTGGATGTCGGGGTTGTACGAGAACTGCGGCGGCACCGGGTAGGACTCGTTGACCCCGCCCCAACCCGCCGAAACGTTCTGCGACGAGCGCTGCTCGAACGGCGGCGCCAAGGGCGGCATCGGCGCCTGCGGCTGCTCGGGCTGCCCACCGTGGCCGCCATGCCCACCGTGCCCCCCGTGCCCACCGTGCCCGCTGCCGTGGTGGTCCGTGCCGAACAACGACGGGAACCGCGGCGGCTGCCGCTCGCGGTTGCCCTGCCCGGGAAGCGCCTCGTCCGGACGGTAGGGCGAATGCATCACCGGGGGCGCGGGCGGAGGAGCGGAGTCGTAGGGACTGGCGTCCTCCGGCTCCGGCGCGAACGGGTTCGGCCGGTGGACCGGCTCTTCAGGCGGTGTGCTCATATCGTCGTGTCCCCCACTTGAGACGTTCCGGGTGAGACGGGACCCCCCGCCAAGATCTTGAAATCATGGATCGCCGGAATCACACCGAGATCCCCCCGACAGATTTTATCGATCTGCCAGGCGTCTACGAAACCCGATACCCGGCGCCTTATCAGGTGGGATACAAGCCCACCGGGCGCGGCGCCGGGCGGCACGATCCTGCGTCACCTACGGACGTAGACCAAGTACTGACCGTTCTGAAGCACCAGCCGGTAGTCCTTCAGCTCCGGCGAGCCGTGCAGGCGCCGGAACACGTCATCGGCCGTGGGACCGGTGAACCGCATCACGATCACCTGGATCCTGTTGGCGGCGGGGTCGGCGAGGCTCTGGAACCAGATGTTCTCGTGGGTGGTCTTGCTGCCCTCGTAGATCACGCGGTCCAACACCGGGAACAACGCCTTCTCGTTGCCGTAGGCGTTCATCAGGATCAAGCCGCTGGTGTGGTGCTCCAGCTCGTCCGCGACCTGGGCCTGGTAGGACAGGTACCCGAGGTCGTTGGTGGCCTCCGCCGCGATGGCCGCCTGGTGGTGGACGGTGGTCACGGCACCCATCGCGGCCAGGGCGACGCTGGCCGCGGCGGCGACGGTGGCCGGGATCCAGCCCGGCAGCCGCACCTTCCCGTGCTTGCCGGGGAGCTGGCTGAACAGATAGCCCACGAGCAAGGCGGCCGGCACGATCGGCGGCAGCCCGAAACGCAGGTTGTCGAGGTCGTTGTTGATGTCCGGCACGCCGAACGGGAACTGGCCGGACTCGATCGAGTACAAGTGGAACGGCAACAGCGTGACCAGACACAGCAGGGGGAGGCTGCGTGCTGACAGCCGTTCCCGGCCCAGGAGCAGCAGCAGGCCCAGGGCCGCCGCTATCAGGACTGCGAGACCGACGTCGGCGATCACCGCTGTGCCGTAGCCGTGCAGGGCCACCCGCCAGTGGCCGATCTCCGCGTCGGTGCGTCCGGCCATCTGCTTGGCGGCGGACTCCGAGCCGTCGAGGAAGTTCAGCGGGTTGCCGAAGATGGCCCAGTTGTAGAGCAGCCAGCCGGCGGCCGCGATGACCAGGCCGAACACCGAGGCCACCAGGCCCAGGCCGCGGACGTCGCGCCAGGTGTGGCCGTTCTTGCGCGCGATCACCATCACGGTGATGACGTACAGGACGCCCAGGAACCAGGCCTCGTACCGGCACAGCATCGCCGCGAAGCTGGCCATGCCGCTGGCCATCAGGCTGGTGGGACGGCCGGTGGTGGCCCAGCGCAGCAGGTAGAGGACCGCGACCAGGGTGCAGGCGAAGAACGGCAGCTCGTCCATGGAGGTGCTCTGCATGTAGAGCACGTTCGGGTTCGTCATGAACACCATGGCCGCCGTGATCGCGGGCCACGCGCGTTCGGGGTCGAAGACCCGGATGACGCGGTACACGGCCTGCGACGCGATCACATACGCCGCCATCGATATCAGCGAGCCGGACAGCCCCGTGTGGTACATGAACCAGTTCCACGCCAGCAGCGCCTGCAGCACGTGCGGCAGCGGCAGCCACACCCCGCCGAGCTGGGCGATGCCCGGGGTGGTGCCCGAGATGACGCGGCGCCCGATCTCCAGGTGGGAGTACGAGTCCTTGATCGCCATCGTGATGTGCTCGTGGACGTAGTAGCCGTACGCCGTGGCCGACAGGGCGATCGCGACGGCGGTGAGGGCGAGCACGATCCAGCGGTCGGACTTCGGGACGGCCGGCTGCCCGTGCCCCTGTTCCTCGCGGACCGTCGGCCGCAGGAGCATCGGGATCAGCATGGTCTCGTCGGCGCCGTGGCTGCTCGCCGCGGGCTTGCCGGACGACGCGGAGTCCGAGGGCGACTCGACCGGATCGACCGGATCGACCGGATCGGCCTGGTCGCCGTCGTCGGTGTTCTGGTCGCGGTCGTCAGCGTTCCGGCCGCGGTCGTCGGTGCCGGTCTCCGACGGTTCTGCCGTGTCCGTGTCCGTGTCCGTGCGTGTGTCCGTGCGCGTGTCCGTGTCCCGGTCCTGCTCGGTCTCCGGGGAGTCGGCGTCGACGGTGGCGGTCAAGAGTGGCTCCAGCCCTGGGAGAAGCATGTCTTGATGGCGGAGTCGCCGCGCCCGATGAACGATCCCGACGGGTAGTTCGAGGCGTTGGACGGATCGGCGTTGCTGTCGAGCATCCAGAAGTACAGCCCGCGCATGTGCAGCGCGCGTGCGCTCTGACAGGCGGCGGCGAACCAGTTGACCTGGATCTGCGGTTCTATGGCGGCGTTGGCGCTGCCCCAGGAACCGGGATTGGCGTACACGCCGGACTGCGCCGGGATGCCCAGCTCCTGGATCGCGGTCTGGGACAGCACCGACGCGGGCCGGCTCTTGAGCCAGGAGGTCCAGGCCGCGGACAGCTGATCCACGGTGGCCGAGTCGCCCAGGTGGACCGGCGGATAGGCGTCCACGCCGACATCCGGCACCGGGCTCGGCACGTGTGCGTGGTCCCAGGTGTTCCAGGTGCTGGCATAGGTGATCAGGCCGCCGAAGCGGGCCTGGCCGTCGGCGACCACCTGGCGCCACTGCGCGGAGTCGCCGATGAACGAGTCCAGCTCGGTGGCGACCACGAACTCCTCAGCGTGCTGGGTCTTGGCGACCGCGAAGTACGGGTCCAGGAAGCTGCGGTAGCTGGCGAACCAGGCGTCGACGTTCGGCGGTGCGATGCTTCCGCGCCAGCCTCCGGAGGGCAGCAGGTTCGCCTCGTCGAGCAGGGGCCGCACCATCACCCGCAGGCCCCTGGCCTTGGCCGCGGCGATGACCCTGCCCAGCGCTTCCGGGCTCGGCGTGATGTCGGGTTTGCCGTACACGCGGGTGGGGTGCACGCCGTCGGTGAAGATCGGGAAGGCGATCGCGACGCTGTTGGCCCCCAGCCCCACGACGTAGTTCAGGAGCCGCCCGGCGGTGGCGTCCACCACGGCGGGGGTGCCGATCGTGTGCCAGTACAGGTTGACGCCGAGGTCCGCCGGGATCTGCTGGACGGGGGTCGGCACCAGGGACGGCGCCGCGGGACTCACCACCACGCCCGCGCCCTCCTCCGGACCGATCCCGGCCACCTGTGCCTGGGGGGTCAGCTGCGGATGGGCCGGGTCTCCGCTCTGCGGCGCGGCCACGATCGCGTCCGTGCCGTCCGGGAGCCCCGGCGCCATCTGGGCACAGCCGGCCGTGACCAGCAGGACGGCGGCCGCGATCGTCGCCGCGATCGCGCTGGATGCCGCACCGGATATGCGGATGCGTATCGGAGCCCTCATTGCCGTTCCCCCACCATCGTCTGCGGCGCGCGCGGTGCGACGGTGCGGGTCACTGTGGCCACCACGGCCGATCCGGCCCCGGAGGCCGCTTCGGTCCGGCCGAATGTACCGGACCCGCCTATGCCGTCGCCGTCGTCGCCGTCGTCGCCGATCTCGTGGCCGTGCGGCGTCTTGTGCCAGGTGCGCTTGCCGATCGCCATCTCGAAGACCGCGATGTAGGTGGAGCGGCTTATCCACAGCCACATGAGCGGCGCCAGCAGCATGTACTTGACCAGGCCGTACTGGCCGCGGGTGTGCTCGACCTCCTGCAGGCAGGTCAGCATCAGCTCGCAGAGCAGGCCGAAGTTGCCGACCAGCAGCAGGATCAGGCTCGGGTAGTAGATGTCGCGCGGGAACAGCTCGGTGACCAGCTGGGTCCGGGTCACGAAGTAGGCCGCCGTCATCCCCCAGAAGATCGGGTTGAGCAGGAACGACAGCGGGGTGCCGATCATCAGCAGGTTGAAGCACAGCCAGCGCGCGAGCCCCATCTGCCGGGCACTGGAGACCGGCCGGCGGGTGTGCACCAGGCCCGTCTGCAGATAGCCGCCCTTCCAGCGGCGCTGCTGCTTGTCCACGATCCGCATCCGGGCCGGGGCCTCTTCCAGCGTCACCGAGTGCAGCAGGTCGATGTGATAGCCGCCGGCCACCAGGCGCGCGCCCAGGTCGGCGTCCTCGGTGAGGTTGTAGGCGTCCCAGATGTCGCCGTTGGACAGGGCGGTGGCGGTCAGCGCCTTCATCCGGAAGTGGTTCGAGGTACCGCCCAGCGGGATCGTCATACCCAGCCGGGCCAGGCCCGGCAGGAAGCGCCGGAAGTGCACCTTGTAGCTGATCCAGTACAGCGCGGTGACCCAGTTGGTGTCGTCGTTCCAGAACACCAGCTCGGCCTGCAGGCACGCCAGCTCCGGCGGCGCGGCGCGGAAGGTGCCGACCGCGCGCAGCAGCTGGTCCGGGGCCGGGCGGTCTTCGGCGTCGTAGATGGTGCAGAACGTGCAGCCGGCGGCGACCAGCAGGTCGAAGGCCACGTTCATGGCGTTGGGCTTGGTCTTGGGCCCGCCGGGGGGAATCACGACGGCCGTCAGGTGGCCCAGCGGTTCGTCGCCCGGCTCGGCGCCCCAGCGGAACGGCAGGGCCAGGTCCTCGGCCGCGCTCAGGGTCTCCTCGTCGTCGGACTCGATGAGCAGCAGGATGCGCAGTTTCTCGCGCGGGTATTCCAGGCGCTCCACCCGGGCCACCAGGTGTCGGAGCATGTTGGCTTCCTTGTGCACCGGAAGCAGGACCCCGTAGTAGGGCAGGCCGGGATCGTCCGCGGTCACCTCGCGCCGGGGCAGTGAGCGGTGCTTCTGGCCGGCGACCGTCACAACGAGTTTGAGGATGGCGAACAGGGAGTAGAACGCTATGCAGGCGGCGACGAGCACGGTCAGGGCCGCCATCGGCCGGACCACCACCGCGACGGTGACGACGGCCGCCAGTCCGAGGACGAACACGGTCTGGCGCCGGCTCAGCAGATGCGCCGCATTCTTGCCACTGCGGCGGTTCGCGGTGTTGCGCCGCGCATGGTTATAGCTCCCCTTGGGCCTGGTTCTCATCGGCCGTTCCCTATTCCCCATTCGGTGGGACCTCAAGTGCATCGGTCCTGTGCTGGCGCGTGGCTGTTGCCGGCCGCGACCGGTTTCGCCGTAGCCGAACGAGCCATCACCGCCGCTAGTGGGGCGGCCCCCGGGGCCCGTCTTGCCGGTGTTCGCGGGTGACACGCGAATTACCCGGGTGCTGTGGCGGCGCGGATCAGAGTATGTCAGGCGCCGTGGGCTTTGCCGACGCGTCAACTGGCTGACGCTTGTGGTGATGGCTGCGGTCGGGACAGACTATCGTGGCATTTTTGTGTTGCCGCACTGTGATTCCGCCGGGGGGACCCACCAATGGTTCAGCGACGTATAGCCCGAATAGGTTCGCTCGGGACGGCGGGCATCGTGCTCGGCTCCCTGGTCGGAGCCACCGCGGCGCCCGCTGAAGCGTCGACGACCATCTCGGTCGACAACTCCCGGGACGGCTGGGACAGCTCGGAGCCGGGGCTGAGCCCGGCGAACGCCGCGTCGTCGGACTTCGGGCAGCTGTTCTCGACCAAGCTGGACGGCCAGGTCTACGCCCAGCCCATCGTGGTGCCGGCGAAGAACGGCCGGACCGCGCCGATCCTGATCGCGGCCACCGAGACCAACAACGTCTACGGCCTGGACCCGGTCACCGGGGCGATCCTGTGGCACATCAACGTCGGTCCGGCCTGGCCCTCGATCAACAACCCGGCCGGCGACGTGAACTGCACCGACCTGGCCCCGGTCATCGGGATCACGGCGACCCCGGTCTACGACGCGGCCACCGACTCGGTGTTCTTCGCCGCGAAGGTGAACACGGCCGACCACACGAAGCCGATCTACGCGATGCACTCCGTGGATCCCGGCTCCGGCAATGAACGCGCCAACTTCCCGGTCACGATCCAGGGGCACCCCACCAACGCGCCGGGCGTCACCTTCAACCCCCAGGCCGAGCTCTCCCGGGCGGGCCTGCTGGATCTGAACGGGACCGTCTATGTCTCCTTCGGCAGCATCTGCGACCAGCTGCACTACCGGGGCTACGTCGCCGGCGTCAACGCCGCCGCCGGCGGGTCGGTCAAGACCATGTGGACCTCGAGCGTGGCCGGCGACGGCGGCGGCATCTGGCAGTCCGGCGGCGGCCTCGTGGCCGACGCCTCGGGCGACATCTACCTGAGCACCGGCAACGGCCCCTTCCCCGCCGCCGGCCCCGGCCTGACCCAGCCGGGCAAGGCCCCTCAGGGCAATGTCGGGATGTCGGTGGTGCGGCTCGGCGTCCAGCAGGACGGGTCGCTGGTCACCAAGGACTTCTTCACGCCCGCCGACACGGCCAGCCTGAACACCAACGACCAGGACCTGGGCTCGGGCGCGCCGGTCGCGCTGCCGGACAGCTTCGGGACGGCGAAGGTGCCGCACCTGATGGTGCAGATCGGCAAGGACGGCCGGCTGTTCCTGCTGAACCGGGACAACCTCGGCGGAATGCAGCAGGGCGCGCCGGCCACGCCCGGCGGCCCGCCGACGGACGCCGTCGTGCAGACCATCGGCCCCCTCGACGGTGTCTGGGGACACCCGGCGGTCTGGGGCGGCGACGGCGGATACGTGTACGTGGTCGGGAACCCCGGCAGCGGCGGGATGCTGCGGGCGTTCAAGATCGGCCAGGACGCCTCGGGCAATCCGACGCTGACGCTGGCCGGCACCTCGTCCCAGCCGTTCCCGTTCGGCAGCGGCTCGCCGATCATCACCTCCGACGGCACCGCCTCGGGGAGCGCCACGCTGTGGGTGGTCTACTCCAACGGCAGCGCCGGGACGGGCGCGCAGCTGATGGCGTTCAACGCGATCCCGGACTCCAACGGCTGGAAGCCCATCGCGACCCTGCCGATCGGCACGGCGTCGAAGTTCGTGGTCGCCGACAGCGACTCCAACCGTGTCTACGTCGGTACCCGTGACGGGAACATCATCGCGTTCGGCCGTCCGGCGTCCTCGATCCTGAACGGCTCGTCGACCGACTTCGGCACGGTGCCGGTCGGCCAGGCCGGCGGGGCCGCCGGCCAGGTCACGCTGACCGCGACCAAGAACCTGACGATCAACAGCCTGACGAGCAACAACCCGGCCTTCACGCTGGGCCCGAACGCCCCGGCCCTGCCGATCACGCTGACCGCCAACCAGTCGGTGACCGTGCCGATGACCTTCACGCCGACCGTGCAGGGGGTCGCCGTCGGCGCGCTGACCGCGAGCATCACCACGGCCAGCGGGGCCGCCGGCTCCTACGCCTTCGGGCTGCGCGGCACGGGTAGCGGGCCCGGGCTGACCGCTTCGCCGGGTTCTGTGGACTTCTCGGACAGCAATGATCCGACGCCCACGGGTACCAGCGTCAAGAGCTCCGTCCAGCTCCAGAACTTCAGCGGCAACCCGGTCACGATCCAGTCGGTCCAGACGCCCGCGGCACCGTTCTCCATCATCGGCAGCCTGCCCGCCGCCGGCACCGTGATCGCGCCGAACGGGAGCCTGGCCTTGCCGGTCGCCTACTCGCCGACGGTTCCGTCGCCGGCCTCGGGCGACCACGACTCGATCACGGTGAACACCGACGCCGGGCCGCTGCAGATCCCGCTGAGCGGTGAGGCCGTCAACGCGGTCAAGTCGGTCAGCGTCTCGCCGATGGCGATCGACTTCGGCCTGGTGCCCCCCGGGACCTCGGTGACCAAGGACATCACCGTCGCCAACACCGGGAACGTGCCGGTGACGCTCGACAAGTTCAAGCCCCCGGCGGGGATCTTCAGCACCTCGACCACCGTCTCCGAGGGGTTCACCCTGGACGTCGGCAACTCGGTCGACATCCCGGTCACGTTCTCGCCGACCGACTACTCGGCGCAGACGGCGCAGTTCGAGATGACGCCCGACACCGGCCAGGGCGCGATGTACATCCAGCTCAGCGGCAACAATCCGGTGCTCACCGGGCCGGCGACGACCGACTTCGGATCGGTGCCCACCGGTTCGGGAGCCAGTACCAGCGGCTCGGTCATGCTGACCGCCACCGAGAACCTGACCATCAACAGCCTGTCGATCAGCGATCCGGCCTTCGCCCCGGGCCCGAACAGCCCGGCCCTGCCGATCTCGCTCACCGCCGGCCAGCAGGTCACGCTGCCGCTGATCTTCAAGCCGACCGCGGCCGGCCCGACGAACGCGACGCTGACCGCGTCGGTGTCCGACGGCGGGAAGACACCGTCCTACTCCTTCGGCCTGACCGGCACGGCCAACGGCACCGGACTGTCCGCCCCGGCCGTGGCCTTCGGCACCCCGACGCCGCTGGCCGCCGGCACGACCAGCAGCCAGACCGTCGCGGTCCGGAACGTCACGTCGGTACCGGTCACCATCACCTCGGTCACGGCGCCGAACGCGCCCTTCAGCGCCGCCGGGCCGACGCCGGGAACGGTCATCCCCGCCGGCGGCACGCTGAACGTGAACGTCTCCTACGCGCCCGCCGGCCCGTCGCCGGCCGGCGGGGACACGGGACGGCTGACCCTGGGGACCGCCGGCGGCCCGCTGACCGTCGATCTGCGCGGCCAGGCGGTGACCACGGTGACCCGGGTCGCCGGCGGCGACCGCTACCAGACCGGTGTCGAGGCCTCGCAGAGCTTGTGGGCGAACGCCGGCGGCGACACCTCGGGCCGGGCCCAGGCTCGCGAAGTCGTGCTGGCTCGCGGCGACGCGTTCCCCGACGCCCTGGCCGGCGTCCCGCTGGCGGCGGACGTGCACGGCCCGCTGCTGCTCACCGACTCGCACACGCTGACGCCGGAGACCGAGGCGGAGATCCACCGGATCCTGCCGACCGGTTCCCGGGTGGACATCCTGGGCGGCACGAGCGCGGTGTCCGACGACGTGGCCAAGCGGCTGACCGCCCTGGGCTACACCGTTCAGCGCTACGGCGGCACCGACCGCTATGGCACGGCCCTGCAGATCGCGCAGCGCATCAACCCGTCGAAGGTCATCCTGGCGACCGGTCTGAACTACGCCGACGCCCTGACCGCCGGCCCGTTCGCCACCGGCCCGGGCTCCGCGAACGGCGTCCCGGCGGCGATCCTGCTGACCGACGACAAGCTGATGGATCCGGCGACCGCCGCGTACGTCCATCGGTTCGCTGCCTCGTCCACGTCGGCCAATCCGACTCTCTACGCGGTCGGCGGCCAGGCGGTCACCGCGGCGCAGAGGACCGGCGGTTACGTGAAGGGCTTCTTCGGCAGCGACCGCTATGGCACGGCCACCCAGGTCGTCCAGGCCTTCCCCGGACCGCTGCACCGCCTCGGCATCGCCTCCGGCGGCGGCTTCGCCGACGCGCTCACCGGCGGGGCGGCGACGGCTGCCGAGGGAGGCGCGATGGTGATCGTCCCGCCGGCGCTGAGCACCGGGCTGAGCAGCCTGCTGAGCGGTTTGGCGCCGCAGCTGGCGCAGGTCTCGATCTTCGGCGGGCCGGCCGTGGTCTCGCCCGCGGAGGCCGGCCAGATCACTTCGGCGGTGCGCGGACGCAGTAGCTGACGCGCCATAGCAGTGTGCGCCGACCCGGACGGTGCACACCGCTACTCGATCCTCATCACCGCTATCGCCCCGCGTCGGCTTTTGCTTTTGCCGCCGCGGGGCGATAGCGCTTTCTCAGCCGTAGGTGTGGAAGCCCCGCCCGGACTTGCGGCCGAGGTGCCCGGCCTCGACCATGCGGGCCAGGAGCGGGGGTGGTGAGTGCTGCGGATCCTTGAACTCCGCGTACATCGACTCCGCGATCGCCTTCACGGTGTCGAGTCCGATGAGGTCCGCCAGGGCCAGCGGGCCGAGCGGGTACGCACAGCCCAGAACCATGCCGCGATCGATGTCCTGGACCGTGGCCAGGCCTGATTCCAGCATCCTGGTGGCGCCCAGCAGGTAGGGGATCAGCAGGGCGTTGACGATGAAGCCGGCTCGGTCCCTGGCCCGGATCACCTCCTTGCCCAGGGCTACGGTCGCGAAGCGGGCGGCGCGGGCCTCCGTCGCCGGGTGCGTCGCCAGGGACGGGACCAGTTCGACCAGGCTCAGGACCGGGACCGGGTTGAAGAAGTGCATGCCGATCACGTGCTCCGGGCGCGAGGTCGCCGTGGCCAGGCGGATCACCGGGATGCTGGAGGTGTTGGTCGCCAGGATCGCGTCACGGCGGCGCACCGCCGCGTCGAGGCGGGCGAAGACGGCCAGCTTGCCCGGCTCGTCCTCGGCCACCGCCTCGATCACCAGGTCGCGGTCGGCCAGGCGGTCGAAGTCGGCGGTGACCTCGATGAGGCTCAGGGCCTTGTCGCGCTCCTGATCGGTGATCTTGCCCCGGTCCCGAGCCCGCCCCAATGAGGCCTCGATGCGGGCCCGGCCGGCCGCGGCGGCCGCGGCGCCGGTCTCGGTCACCACCACCTCGAAGCCCGCGCGGGCACAGACCTCTGCGATGCCCGAGCCCATCTGGCCGCAGCCGACGACGCCGATCAGGTGCAAGTCCTCCGGCCCGGCATCGTCCGCGACGGCATTGTCCGCGACGGCAACGTCCGCGACGGCGCCGGTCACGACGGCAGCCGCAGCACGCCGGTCCCGCGCTTGATCAGCTCGCCGGCGACCACCAGCCGCTGGATCTCGGACGTGCCCTCCCAGATCCGGTCCACCCGCAGCTCGCGATAGAGCCGCTCGACCGCGTACGACCTGTCGTACCCCCGGCCGCCGAAGATCTGCACGCAGCGGTCCACCACCCGGTTGGACGCCTCGCTCGCCGCCAGCTTGGCTATCGCCGCCTTGGCGTGCAGGGTCTTGCGGTCCGCGTCGGGCTGCGAGAGCTCCCAGGCGACCTGCAGGAAGTACGCGCGGTTGACGGCGACGTCGACCGCGCAGTCCGCGAGCATGCCCTGGATCAGCTGGAAGTTGGCGATCGGCTGCCCGAACTGCTCCCGGTACACGGCCCAGTCGCGCGCCAGCTCCAGCGCCCGCTCGGCGGCGCCGATCGTCCGCGCGGCGATCATCAGGCGCTCCTCGGTGAACCAGCCGCGCGTGATGTCGTAGCCCTCGCCGATCCCTCCGAGCACCTGGTCGTCGGCCACGAAGACGTCGGTGAACGTGAACTCCGGGTGCTCGTAGACGAAGGTGTGCATGAAGCGCGGCGTCCGCTTCACCGCCACGCCTTCGGTGGCCTTGTCCACCAGGAACAGCGTCGGGGCGGCAGCGTCGCCGGCGGCGGCCAGCACGATGAGGAAGTCCGCGTGGTCCCCGACCGTCACGAACCACTTCTCGCCGTCGAGCAGCCAGCCGCCGTCGGTCTTCCGCGCGGTCGTCGTCAGGTTCTGCGGGTCCGACCCGGCGTTCGGCTCGGTGACGGCGTAGCAGTCGCGGCGCTCACCGCGGATCACCGGCTCCAGGAAGCGCTCCCGCTGCTCGGGCGTGCAGAAGCGCAGCGCGTTGGCCGGGCGCCAGACCATGTCCCACAGCGCGCCGGTCAGCCGGCCCAGCTGCTCCTGCACCACGGCCTGCTCGAAGATGGTCAGCCCGGCGCCGCCCCACTCGGCCGGCATGTTGATCGCCTGCAGGCCGGCGGCCAGCACCGCGTCGCGGACTTCGGCGTGCGCCGCGGCCGGCAGGCCGTTGTCCTGCTCGCAGGCGAGTTCGTACTTGGTCATGAAGTCGGCCAGTTCGCGCGCCGCGGTCTGCAACTCGAGCTGGCGCTGGGTGAGACGGAAGTCCATGTCAGTTCTCTTTCTTGGCGGCGGGCTGGGGCAACGCGAGCGAACGGGTACCGCGCTTGATCAGCTCGTTGGCGATGATCACGCGCTGGATCTCGGAGGTCCCCTCCCAGATCCGGTCCACCCGCAGCTCGCGGAAGATGCGCTCGACGGCGTACGCGCTGTCGTAGCCGCGGCCGCCGAAGATCTGCACGCAGCGGTCGGCGACCCGGCCGGCCGCCTCGCTCGCGGCGAGCTTGGCGGTCGAGGCCTTGGCGTGCAGGGTCTTGCGGTCGGTGTCCGGCTGGTCGGCCTCCCACGCGACCTGGTGGGTGTAGGCGCGGTTCACGGCGATGTCGACGGCGCAGTCCGCGAGCATGCCCTGGATCAGCTGGAACTCGCCGATCGGCTTGCCGAACGCCTGGCGTTCGGCGGCCCAGTCGCGCGCCTCCTGCAACGCGCGCTCCGCGGCGCCGACGGTGCGCGCCGCGATCATCAGGCGTTCGTCGGTGAACCACTCCTTGGTCAGCTCGTAGCCCTGGCCGACCTCGCCGAGCACGTCCTCGTCGGCGACGAAGACGTCGGTGAGCGTGAACTCGGGGTGGCCGTTGACCGCGTGGTGCATGAAGTGCGGGACCCGCGTCATCCGCAGCCCCGGCGCGTTCTTGTCGACGAAGAACAGCGTCGCGAGCTTCAGCGGGCCGGAGCCGTCCGCGGTCTCCACCAGCGCGTCGGCCTGCACCAACAGGAAGTCCGCGATGTCGCCGCACGTGACGAACCACTTCTCGCCGCTGAGCAGCCACCCACCCTCGGTCCGCCGGGCGACCGTGACGCCGCTGCTCGGGTCCGACCCGGCCTCGGGTTCGGTGACCGCGAAGGCGTCGAACTTCTCACCGCGGATGATCGGCAGCAGGTACTTCTCCCGCTGTTCGGGCGTGCCGTAGGCCAGGACATTCGACGGCCGCCAAGGGATGTCCCACAGGCAGTTCGTCGCCTTGCCGAACTCCTCCTCGACGATCACCTGCTCCAGCAGCGACAGCCCCGGGCCGCCCCACTGGACCGGCATGTTGATCGCGTAGACGCCGGCATCCATCGCGGCGCGGGTCAGCTCCCTGACTATGTCCTTCGGGAGCGCGCCGCGGGCCTGCTCGGCCTGGTCCTCGTACCGCATGAGGAGCTTGACGTAGTCGGCGGCGCGCTGTTTGAGGTCCCGCTGGGCGGGCGTGTATCGGAAGTCCATGTCGGGGCTCCTCAGTAGTCGGAAAGGGACGGTGGGACCAGCGGCACGGCCCGGGCATCCAGGGCGAGCGCCCCGGACGGCAGGGCCAACAACGGGTTGACCTCGAATTCGGCGAGGTCGTACTGGACGGCGGCGACGCGGGTGATCTGCTCGATCGCCTTCGCGGCGGCAGCCACGTCGACCGCCGGCCGGCCGCGCACCCCGTCCAGCAGGGCGGCGCAGCGCAGATCGCGCAGCATCGTCTCCGCGCGGGCGGCGGAGACTGGCGCGAGTGCGAACACGACGTCGCCGAGGACTTCGGTGAACACCCCGCCGAGGCCCACCATCGCGATCGGGCCGAAGCGCGGGTCGCGGTTCACGCCGACGATCAGCTCGACGCCTGCGCCCAGATCCGCCATCTGCTCCACCGAGTAGGACGGCGCGGACAGGCGCGCATGCATCTCCCGGTGCGCCGCGACCAGCGCTTCCTCGTCGGCGAGGTTCAGGGCGACGCCGCCGGCGTCGGACTTGTGAAGCAGATGCAGCGCCTTGAGGACGAAGGGGCCTGATGTACTGCGTGCGAATGCCCGTACCCCGGCCTCGGTGCTGATCTCGGCCGAAGCCGGGAATCGCAAGCCTGCCTCGGCCAGCACGGCGCGCGTCGCGTAGTAGCCGGTGTCGGTCATCGGCTCGGCGGGTTCGGGCAACGGTTCCAGTGCCGCCGCACCGCCCTCGGCGCCGGCGTCTTCCGCGACCACGACGGCCGCCAGCGCCCGCGCCGCGTCCTCGATCGCCGCGAACACCGGGATGCCCGCCGCCTGCAGGTTCTGACAGCTCGGCGCGTCCGGATACATCGACTGCGCCACGACCGGCTTCGGGGACGCCCGCACCGCCCGGGCGATCGAGTCGGCAGCCGCGAGCTCGGTCGCGCCGAGCGTCCCGGTCGCGCCGCCAAGGCCCCCGGAGTCAGAAGAGTATCCGCCGAAGTACCCGGTCATCAGGACCGCGTCGATCTCGTCGGAGTCCAGCAGCGTCCGCACCACGGCCGCGTACGACATCGGGTCCTGCTCCCCCATGCCCGCCAGATCGACCGGGTTGCCGAGCGCCGAGGGCCCCCACAGCTGCCCGGCCAGCCGCTCCCGGACCCGCGGACCGAGCTCGGGGACCGCGAATCCGGCGGCCTCGGCGGCATCCGCGGCGACGACGCCGTGCCCGCCGCCGTCGGTGAACACCGCGACCCGACGCCCGCGCGCCCGGCGGCCGCCGGCGACCGCCGCGAGGACCGCGGTCATCTCCCGGGGCGTGCGGACCAGCTCGACACCGGCGTCCCGGCACGCGGCCGCGACGATCGCGGCCGACGTCGTCAGCGCCCCGGTGTGCGACGCCGCACTGCGCGCGGCCGCCGCTCCGCGTCCGGCGCTGAGCAGCACCACCGGCTTGCCCGCCGTGGCCGCCGCCTGCGCGAACGCCCGGCCGTCGCCGAAGTCCTCGGCGTACACCGCGATCGCCTTCGTCGCGTCGTGGCGCGCGCAGTCCCGGACCAGGTCCACGAGCGTGACGTCGGACTGGTTGCCGAGCGAGACGAACCGCGAGAAGCCCAGGCCGTGCGGCGCGAACGCGAGCTGGAGCTCCAGCGCCAGGTTCCCGCTCTGGCTCAGCAGCGCGACGCCGCCCAGGTCGAAGGCGTCAGAGGCCAGATACAGCTCGGTCGTGTTGTCGGCGATGCCCAGGCAGTTGGGCCCGACCAGGACCGCGCCGGCCGCCCGCACCTTCTCGGCGACGGCCCGCTGGCGCGCGAGCCCTTCGGCTCCGGTCTCGGCGAAGCCCGCGGTCACCGCGACGATCGCTCTGGCCCCGCAGGCCAGGGCCTCCTCGACGGTCTGCTCGTACACCGGCGCCGGGACCGAGACCACGACCAGGCCGACCGGTTCGCCGAGCGCGGTCAGGCTGGGCGCCGCGCTCTGGCCGAGCACGGTGCCCCCGCGCCGGTTCACCAGGTGGATCGGCCGGCGGTGCGGCGCACGCAGCGCCTGCGAGGCGATGGCGTGCCCGTACTTCGCCGGGTCGTCGCTCGCGCCGACCACGGCCACCGACACCGGGTCGAACAGCGGCGCCAGGTCGCGGCTCAGCGGGGCCAGATCGCGGCTCATCGCTGCGGCTCCAGGCGCAGCGCGCGGTTGGGGCAGGCTGCGACGGCGGCCCGGACGGCCGCCTCACCGTCGGCCGGGACCTCGGCCGCGAGGATCGCGGCGTAGCCGAAGTCGTCGAGTTCGATCTGGGCGGGGGCCTGTTCCTGGCACACGCCGTAGCCCTCGCACAGGGTGGCGTCCAACAGCAGTTTCATGGTTCCTCTATCGCGGTGCTGATACGGGGTGACTGGTGGTTCGGACGGTCGGGGGCGCCACCTGGAACCGGTCGGAGTCCGGCGTCCCGTCGGCGGAGCAGCGCGGGCAGCGGCCGTCGAGGTGGGCCTCGGTGAGCGGGCCGAAGGAGCGCAGAAGGGAGGCGGCGAGGTTCGCCGCCGCGTCGAGCAGGCCGCACGCGCCGCGCCGGACCAAGCTCTGCGACCAGCGGCTGAGCCGGGCCAGGTCCTCCTGCCCCGCGGTGCCGTGGACGACGGACGTCATCGTGCGCGCCAGCGCGGCGGTGCCGGAGACGCAGACCCCGCACTGGCGGCTGCTCTCGGCGGCCAGGCGCGCCAGGCCGTCGGCGGCGAGCCCGACCGGGCACTCGCCGGGAGCCAGGAAGTACACGGCCCCGCAGCCGAGCGCCGATCCCGCCGCGGCCAGGGCGGCCGGTTCGAGCGCGGTCGCCAGGCCGCCGGGGCCGAGGATCCCCCCGAACATGCCTCCCATCAGGACGCCGGGCGTGTCGAGGCGGTCCGCGCGGTAGGCCAGGGCCTGCAGCGACGTGCCGACGGGCACCTCGACCAGCTCGGCTTCCAGGCCCCGGCCGGAGACCGTCAGCACCGCCGAGTCGGGGGTCTGCGGCCGCGCCGCCAGCAGGGCGATCCGGGCCAGGGTCTCGACGTTCGCGACGAGCGTCGGGACGCCGTCGACGCCGGACTCGAAGGGCCGCGGGGGTTTCGCGGCCGGCAGCGCGGGGCCGCCGTTGATCCGGCGGATCGCCGACGTCTCCTCGCCGGCGACGTAACTGTGCTCGAACCGCACGATCCACGTGGGCACGACGGGCTCGCGTTCGGCCAGCGCGCGGCGCATGCTGTCGGCGGCTTCGTCGTCGGCCACGTAGACGTAGCAGCGCGCGGCGCGCGTCATGTCGGCGGCCCGCAGCATGCCGTCCAGGACGAGGTGCGGCCGCGCCCGCATCAGCCATCGGTCCTTGACCGAGCCCGGTTCTCCTTCGGCGCCGTTGGCGACGACCACCGGTACCGAGCCGGCGGCCCGCACGGCCTGCACCTTGGCGGCGGCCGGGAAGCCGGCACCGCCGCGTCCGCGCAGTCCGGCGGCTTTGACACGGTTGAACAGCAGGTCGGGTGACATCTCGCGATACCCGCCGGCCCGCCAGTAGGCGTCGCCGGTCTCCCGGCGGTCGGGGCTCTCGCCGAGCAGCGGTGCGGGCCCTGTCATCAGGGAATGGATCTCGGTCATCTTCTGTCTCGTCCGTTCGGGAGTCGCCGCAGGACTCGCACTGCTTCGGCCAGGGCTTCACGCTGGGCCGCGGCCCGGCGGTAGGCGGAGCCGGGCAGGCCGATGAGCATCGTGTGGTGGTCGAGGACGACCTCGGCGGCCAGCAGCGCCCGGTCGGCGTCGACTGACGCGACTGACACGTCTGCGTCGGCCGCGGCCGCCCGCACCAGATCGGCGACCTCGTCCAGGTACCGCGACCACGAACGCTGACTGCCGCGGACGACGAGCTCGCCGATGCGGCGGCGCTCGCTGTCCAGCAGCCTTGTCGGATCCGCGGGTTCTCCATCGGGCCGCGAGCGCATCCGCAGCGCGGCGACCGCCTCCGGCAGTTCGCGCTCGGGCTCCGCGGTGAGGCCGAGCCAGACCGGCCGGCGTCGTCGGAAACGTTCTGACACCCTCCACCTCCGGGGAGTGTTTCGGTGGGCGGGAGCGTAACTGACTAATTGATTAGTCAGCAACCCTTGACAGGCGGGAAACTTCACTGCAACCTGACTGACCAATCGGTCAGCCATCCCCTGAAGGAGGACCAGTGCCGATCACCGAACCGCTGGCGGCGGTCACCGCGCCGGGCGGACGCCCGGCCGAACCGCCCCCGCCGCCGGCCCTGGCCGCGCGCTACTACACCGACCCGGCGCTGGCCGAGGCCGAACAGAACGCGGTCTTCGCCAAGAGCTGGCAGCTGGTCTGCCACGAATCCGATCTGCCGAACCCCGGTTCCCGGCTGACCGCCTGGGCCGCCGGCCGCGAGGTGCTCGTGGTCCGCGACGGCGAGGGCGGTCTGGCCGCGTTCCTCAACGTCTGCCGGCATCGCGGGACCCGCCTGGTCGACGCCCCCGAGCCGGAGCCCGAGACGCCCGCGGCGATCCGCTGCCCCTATCACGGCTGGACCTACAAGCTCGACGGCTCGCTGGTCGGGGCACCGGAGGGCCGCCAGATCCCCTGCCTGGACAAGCCGAAGCTCGGCCTGTTCACCGTCGCCGTGGAGTCCTTCCTGGGCTTCGTGTTCGTCAACGTCGACGGCACCGCCGCGCCGCTGGCCCAGACCTGCGCGGGCCTGGCCGGGCAGGTGGGCCGCTACGCCGGGGGCGACCTGGTGCCGGTGGGCCGGGACCGGATCCACGATCTGGCCGGGGCCGAGGTCCAGGGCGCCAACTGGAAGGTCGCCGTCGACAACTACCTGGAGGGCTACCACGTGCCGGTCGCCCACCCCGGGCTGATGCGGCTGCTCGACTACCAGAACTACCGGATCACCGAGGAGGCCGCGGACTACGTCCTGTTCGAGACGCCGCTGCGCGACAAGCCGTCGTCCAACTGGCGCGAACGCCTCTATCAGCGGCTGACCTCGACGATGCCGGGCCTGCGGGAGGAAGACCAGCGGATGTGGCGCTACGCCGTCATCTACCCGAACACGCTGCTCGACTTCTATCCCGACCACGTGCTCGCCTGGACCGCCATCCCCGCGGGCCAGGACCGCGTCGCCGTCCCCGGCGGCTTCTACACCCGCCGGGGCTCCAGCAGGCGGACCCGCCTGGCACGCCGGCTCAACATCGCCATCGGCTGGATCACCAGCGACGAGGACGCCGAACTGCTGCGCCGGGTCCAATCCGGCATCCGCACCCCCGGCTTCGAACCGGGCCCGCTCTCGCGCCGCGAAGCCGGAGTCGGCTGGTTCGCCGATAGGATCCGAGCCGACCTGGGTTCGCAGGGTTCGCAGGGTTCGCAGGGATCACACAGATCCCAGAGATCATCCGAAGGGAGCGATGAGCGGCGATGAGCGCTGAGACCAGGACCGAGCAGACTCGCGCGGTGATCCTGCGGGCGGCGTGCGAGGTCATCGCCGAGACCGGGTTCGAGAAGGTCAGGATGCGGATGGTGGCCGAGCGGGCCGGCGTGTCCACGGCCGCGCTCCACTATCACTTCGACACCCGCGAGAAGCTCTTCCTGGAAGCGCTGCGCTACTCCTACGACACCACGGGTTCTGAGAACACCGCGACCGCGCCGCCGTCACAGACCCCGCACACCTGGCTCCTGGCCCGGGCCATCGACGACTGCCTGCCCGGCGACACCGAACTGCGCCGCGACTTCCTGCTCTGGCAGGAGCTGCATCTGCGCGCCGTCCGGGACCCCGACTCCCGGTCCGTCGCCCGCGACCTGTACGCGAACCTGCGGGACTGGATCGCCGGGATCGTCCGCGACGGCCAGGGCGCCGGCGAGTTCGGAGCCTGCGACGTCGGGCGGCTGGCCGACCTGATCATCGCGCTCACCGACGGCTACGGCGCGCGGATCCTGCTCGGCGCCTCGGCGATGACGCTGGACGACGCGCGCGACCAGATCTGGGCCGTCGTCGCCCCGCAGCTCGGGGTGCACACACCGATTCCGGCCACCGGCCCCAGGACCGTCACCGGGTAAACCCGCCCACTGCCGCGCCACCGCGGCGGTGCGGATCGCAGAGCCCGCGTCGCAGCCACCGGCGCGCGGTGAAAAACAGGTCCGCGTACCGCATCGGGCCGGTAACCCCCCTCATAACGCTCGACCCCGCCACCGGCGGTCCTGGGTACCGCCTTGCCGCGAACCGGGTCCCGGTGCCGGGCCCCTCCCACCCACGACGAAAGGACAAGCCATGTCCCGCCAGTCTTCCGAGGAGTCCTTCGAGCCGTCCCGCCGATCGCTTCTGCGCGCCGGGGCCGCCGGCGCGGTGGCCCTGACCGCGGCCGGGTGCGGATTCACCGGGTCGGGCGGCGCCGGAGCCGCCGGGTCGCCGGGCCCGGCCGCCGCGGCGGCGTCGACCGAGCCGCCCATCGACGTCAAGGTGGACGGCGACCTGGTCTACTTCAACTGGGCCGACTACGTCGACCCGTCCGTCTTCGACGGGTTCCAGAAGGAGTACGGCGTCAAGGTCATCCAGTCCAACTTCGACTCGATGGAGTCGATGGGCGCCAAGCTGGCCGCCGGGAACAAGTACGACGTCGTCTTCCCCTCGGCCAAGTGGACCCAGCGCCTGGCCGCGGGCGGGAAGCTGCACCGCATCGACCACACGGCGCTGAAGAACGCCCCGGCGATCTTCGACCACTACGACTACTTCCAGGACCCCTGGTACGACGACGCGTCCGGGCACAGCGTCCCGTTCACCATGTACAAGACCGGGATCGGCTGGCGCAAGGACAAGCTCGGGGACCTGACCGGCTCCTGGCAGGACCTGTGGTCCCCGGCCGCCAACGGCGACGTGTTCCTGCTGGACGACGAGGACGAGGTGCTGGGCATGGCGGCGCTGAAGCTCGGCCTGCCCATCAACACCGCCGACGCCGCGGACCTGGCGAAGATCGACGCCGAGCTGAAGAACCTGCGCCCGCGCCTGCGCGGCTTCTCCAGCGACGACTACAACAACCTGCTCAACGGCAATGCCCTGATGACCCAGGCCTGGAGCGGCGACATGGTCTCCGTGCTCAACCAGGCCAAGGACGCCTCGGTCTACGGGTTCCAGACCGCCAGGGAGGGGTCGCCGGTGAACACGGACTGCTACGTGATCCCGGCCAACGCCGAGCATCCCGGCACCGCGATGCTCTTCATCGACTACATGCTCCGGCCGGAGAACGTCATCAAGAACATCGACTACATCGGCTACCCGATGCCCGTGAACGGCACCGAGGACGCCTACGCGAAGCTCGTCGCGCAGTTCCCCCAATGCGTCATCAAGCCCGAGGACCTGGTGACCGACCGCATGTTCCAGAACGGCACGGCTGCCCAGGGGCACGCCCGCGACGCCGTGTGGACCGACGTGAAAGCCGGCTGATGGTCGACATCGTCCCCGAACCCACGACCGGCCCGACCCGGCCGGCCGCTGCCGACACCCGGATCTGGAACCGCCTGGCGCTACCCGGCACGCTGTGGATGTCGGTGTTCTTCATCTCCTCGCTGCTGCTCGTCGCGGCGCTGTCCTTCGGGACCACCGACGATCTGGGCAACCCGCGGTTCGGCACCACGCTGGACAACATCCGGCGGCTGGGCGCGCCGGCCTACCGGACCGTGATGTTCCGCTCGCTGGAGTACGCGGCCCTGACGTCCGTACTCTGCCTGCTGATCGCCTATCCGGTCGCCTACGCGATCGCGCTGCACGCCGGACGGTTCAAGAACGCGCTGATCGCCGCGATCGTCGTGCCCTTCTTCGCCAACTACCTGGTCCGGATGTACGGCTGGTCGGTGGTGCTGTCCGACGACGGCCCGGTACTGCGCTTCCTGCGCGCGACCGGGCTCGCGGACTCGCACACGAAGATCCTCAACACCGGGCCCGGCGTCATCGCCGGCCTGGTCTACGGCTTCGTGGTGTTCATGATCATCCCGTTGTACGCGGCGCTGGAGCGCCTGGACACGTCTTTGGTCGAGGCCGGCCGCGACCTGTACGGCGGCCCGCTGCGCACCTTCCTGTTCGTCACGGTCCCCGCGACGCGGCAGGGCGCGGCGGCCGGGATGGTGCTGGTGTTCCTGCCGGCCATGGGCGACTTCGTGTCCGCGCAGTTCCTGGGCGGCCCGAACCAGATCATGATCGGCAACCTGATCCAGGACAAGTTCTTCGAGGGCCAGGACTGGCCGCTGGGCTCGGCGCTGACGATGCTGCTGATGGCCGTGCTCCTGGTCGGCATGTTCGGCTACCTGCGGCGGGCCCGCAAGGACGAGGCGGAGGCGACCCGATGAGCGCTGCGATCTTCCGGAACCGCTCGGGGCGGCTTCGTCCCCACCGGCGCGGTGTCGAGGCCAAGCCCCGCTTCGCCTTCGTGGTCACCGTGCTCTTCTTCATCCTGCTCTACCTGCCGATCGGCATGGTCGTGCTGTTCTCCTTCAACTCCCAGAAGTCGCTGACCGTCTTCAAGCACTTCAGCACCCGGTGGTACTCGGCCTTCTTCCACGACCACGTCCTGCTGTCCTCGCTGGGCATGAGCCTGAAGATCTCGCTGGTGGCGATGATCGGCTCGGTGGCCCTGGGCGTCGCGCTGGCGCTGGGCCTGGTGCGGGCGCGCGGCCGGCTCGGCTCGTACTCCGCGCTGATCATGCTGGTCCCGCTCATCACGCCGGAGATCGTCACCGGTGTGGCGTCGCTGATGCTCTACAAGGGCCTGAACATCACGCTGTCCACCGGCACGGTGATGATCTCCGAGATCACCTTCTCCATCTCCTACGTGACGGTGATCCTGCGCTCGCGGGTCGCCGCGCTCAACCCGGAGGTCGAAGAGGCCGCCATGGACCTGGGCGCGACGCGGTGGCAGGCGCTGCGCCTGGTGACGCTGCCGGCGCTGCTGCCCGCCATCCTGGCCAGCGCGGTCCTGATCTTCGCCCTGGTCTTCGACGACTTCGTCCTGGCCTACTTCACCACCGGGGTGGACCCGCAGCCGCTGGCCGTCCGCATCTACTCCGCCATCCGCTTCGGCGTCGAGCCGACCATCAACGCCGTCGGCACGCTGATGCTGGCCGGCTCGATCACCCTCATCGCCGCGGCTCTGTCCATCCCGCGCTTGTTCGGCCGCTCCGGCGGCCTCGACCTCCTGTCCGGGGACTGATATCCATGAGCACCACCACTTCGGCCGCCACGCCCGCGGCTCCCGCGGAGCCCGCCACCCCCGCAGTCCGGCTGGACCGGATCACCAAGAAGTTCGGCGGCGACGACGACAGCGCCGCCGTCGCCGACCTGAGCCTGGACATCGCCCCGGGCGAGTTCTTCTCCCTGCTCGGGCCCTCCGGCTGCGGCAAGACCACGACCCTGCGGATGATCGGCGGCTTCGCCGATCCGACGGCCGGGACGATCCTGCTCGCCGGGCAGGACGTGACCCGCCTGCCGCCGAACAAGCGGAACGTCAACACCGTGTTCCAGAGCTACGCGCTGTTCGACCACCTCTCGGTGGCCGACAACGTCGCCTTCGGCCTCAAGCGGGCCGGCGTCGCACGGCCGGAGATCAAGCGCCGGGTCGGCGAGATGCTGGACCTGGTGCAGCTGGACACGTTCGCCGACCGCAAGCCCCGCACCCTGTCCGGCGGCCAGCGCCAGCGCGTCGCGCTGGCCCGCGCCCTGGTCAACCGGCCGGCCGTGCTGCTGCTGGACGAGCCGCTGGCCGCCCTGGACCTGAAGCTGCGGCGGCAGATGCAGATCGAGCTCAAGCAGATCCAGCGCGAGGTCGGCATCACCTTCGTGTTCGTCACCCACGACCAGGACGAGGCGCTGACCATGTCCGACCGGGTGGCCGTGATGAACGCCGGGCACGTGGAGCACTGCGGCACGCCCGAGGACGTGTACGAGCGTCCGGAGACGAAGTTCGTCGCGTCCTTCATGGGGACCTCGAACCTCATGACCGGCGTCTACCGGTCCGCCGCCGGTGCCGTCCAGATCAGCGGCGGCCCGGCGATCGCCGTCGGGACCTGTCCGGAGATCGCCGACGGCACCGAGGTCAGCGTCTCGATCCGGCCGGAGAAGATCTGGCTGTCGGACTTCGAGGCGGACATGCCGCGGGCCCGCGGCGTCATCAAGGACACCGTGTACTCGGGCCCGACCACGACCTATCTGATCGAGCTGGCGCCCGGCGTGACCGTCGCCGCGCTGGAACAGAACACCGCGCGATCCCGGAACGAGGACCGCTGGGCCGGCGGCGAAGAGGTCGAGATCGCCTGGAAGACCGAGCACTGCCTGGTCCTGGCCTGACCGGCCCGGTCCTGGAAGGAGGGTTCATGCACCACTACGACGTGATCGTCCTCGGCGCGGGCCTCGCGGGGCTGTCCGCCGCGCGGGACCTGGCCGCCGGCGGCGCGGACGTCCTGGTCCTGGAGGCCCGGGACCGGGTCGGCGGGCGGGTCGAGCAGGCGGTGCTCGACGACGGCCGGATCGTGCAGCTCGGCGGCGAGGTGGTCGGGCGCGCGCACACCGCGTATCTGGGCCTGGTCGCCGAACTCGGCCTGACCCTGGTCCCCAGCTACGTCGCCGAGCCCGGGCTGATCGCCCGCGCCACGCCGGAAGGCGTCTCGGCCGGGGATCCGCCGCACTGGTTCGGCCCGGGGGACGAGGACTGCCAGCGGCGGGTGACGCAGGAGTTCGTGGACCTGGCCCGGACCGTCGACCCGGACGACCCGTGGTCGCACCCGGACGCGGCAGCGCTCGACGCGCTGTCGGTGGGCCAGTGGCTGCGGTCCGTCGGCGCGACCCCCGAGGTCGTGCGGCTGTGGGAGATCGGACAGCTCAGCCTGGCCAGCGGCTCGGTCGAGCGGACGTCGCTGCTCGGCGCGCTACGGAAGAACGCGGCGGTACCGAGCGCGGGCCACTACGACTACGAGGACTGGGAAGGGCTGCGCGTCGCCGAGGGCTCGGCGACGGTGGCCCTGGCCATGACCGTCGAGCTGGGGCACCGGGTGCGGGCCGGTGCCGCGGTGGCGGCCGTGGAGGTGCGGGCTGGACGCTGCACGGTCCGCCTCGTGGGAGGCGAGACGCTGACCGCCGACGCGGTGGTCAGCGCGCTGCCGGCGGGGCCGCTGCGGTCGGTCGCCGTGACCGGGGTGTCGGACGAGCGGCTCGCCTCGCTGCACGCACAACGCCAGGCGTGCGCAGCGAAGTTGGCAGTGGCGTACGACCGGCCGTTCTGGCGCGAGCAGGGAATGAACGCTCTGTCCGAGTGCGAGGACGTGCTCGGCAGCACCTGGCCGCAGGGGGTCGGACTGCTCTCTGCGCTGATTCCGCCTGAACGCTACGGCGTGATGTTGGGGATGCCGCCACAAGCGCGTATGCGGGAGCTGATATCGGACATCGCACGGCTCTACGGCCCCGAGGCCGAGCAGCCGACCGCCGCCTACTTGCGGATGTGGGGAACCGATCCGTGGACGCAGGGATACGTGACGCAGTGGGCTCCGGGAGACGTGATGCGGGTCGGACCGCTGCACGGCACGCATGAGCCGCCGTTCTACGTCTGCGGCTCGGATCAGTGGGTCGCCGGATACATGGAAGGCGCGGTGCGGACCGGCCGCGCGACGGCCACGGAGGTGCTGCGGCATGGCTGAGGTCACCGCTGAGGTCCCTACTGTTCTCAACCTCATCGGCGGACGCGAGTCAGCGGCGGCGTGCGGCGCGCACCTTGACCTCGTCGACCCGTCGACCGGTCGGGTCGCCGGCCGATCCGCTCTGTCCGACGCGGACGACGTCGATGCGGCATGTGCAGCGGCGGCCTCGGCATCCGACTCCTGGTCGGCGACCACCCCGGCCGAGCGCCAGCGGGCGTTGCTGCGCATAGCCGACGACGTCGAGGCGCGGGCCGGGGCGTTCGCCGACGCGGAGGTCCGGGAGACCGGCAAGCCCCGGGCCCTGTTCCTGCGGGACGAGTTCCCGGCGATCGTCGACGTGCTGCGCTTCTTCGCCGGGGCGGCCCGCGCCCTGCCGGGCGCGGCGGCGGCCGAGTACGCCGAGGGCCGCACGTCGATGCTGCGACGCGAGCCGGTCGGCGTGTGCGCGCAGATCACGCCGTGGAACTACCCGCTGATGATGGCCGTGTGGAAACTCGCGCCGGCGGTGGCCGCGGGCAACACCACGGTGCTGAAACCCGCCGACACCACACCCTCGACGACAGCCCTGCTCGCCCGCATCGCCGCCGAACACCTGCCGCCGGGCGTGGCCAACGTCGTGTGCGGCGACCGCGAGACCGGACGCGCACTGGTGGCGCACCCCGCGGTCCGCCTCGTCGCGGTGACCGGGAGCGTCCGCGCCGGCCGCCAGATCGCGGCCGCGTGCGCCGCCGACCTCAAACGCGTGCACCTGGAACTCGGCGGCAACGCCCCGGTCGTCGTCCACGACGACGTGGACGTGGAGGTGACGGCCGCCGCCCTGGCCGCCGTCGCGTTCTACAACGCCGGCCAGGACTGCACCGCGGCGACGCGCCTGCTGGTCGACCGGACGATCCACGACGCCTTCGTGGCGGCGTTCACCGAGCAGGTAGCGGCACTGCGCACCGGCCCGACAGCCGACGCCGACTTCGGCCCCCTCAACAGCGCCGCCCAGCTGGCGGCGGTCCGCGGTGTCCTGGAACGCCTGCCGGCGCACGCGGAAGTGGCGGTGGGCGGCCACGCACTCGACGGCCCCGGCTGGTACCACGAACCGACGGTGGTCCTGCACGTCGCGCAGGACGACGAGATCGTCCAGGAGGAGACCTTCGGCCCGGTCGTCACGGTGCAGTCGTTCGCCACCGAGGCCGAGGCCATGGCGCTGGCCAACGGCGTCCGCCACGGACTGGCCGCGAGCGTGTGGACGCGCGACCACGACCGCGCGATGCGGGCGGTACGCGGCTTCCGCTCCGGGATCGCGTGGGCCAACACGCACGGCACGACGGTGTCGGAGATGCCGCACGGCGGAATCGGGCACTCCGGCTACGGCAGCGATCTCGCGATGGCCGGGCTGCTGGACTACACGCAGGTCAAGCACGTCATGGTCTGAGGCGGCACGCTGAGGCGGCACGCCCGGCGATCAGCGCCCCGGGCCAGACCTCACGTCGTAAGCTTGAGGACGAGGCTCGCTCGCCGGGCGAACACACAGCCCTCCTGAGGGCCGATTCGGAGGACCTCGGTGCAGTCGACGAGCGGAAACAGCACGCTGATCATCATTCCGGCCTGGAATGAGGGTGCGTCGATCGAGGCCGTCGTCAAGGACCTGCGGTCGTCGCTGCCCGACGTGGACGTCCTGGTCGTCGACGACGGGTCGACGGACGATACAGCGGCCGTCGCCGGTGCGGCGGGGGCCAAGGTGGTGCAGCTGCCGTACAACCTCGGTGTCGGCGGGGCCCGGCGCCTGGGATATGTCTACGCCCGGAATTACGGATACCAGATCGCCGTCCAATTCGACGCCGACGGCCAGCACCAGTCGAGCAGCATCCCCGCACTGATCGCCGGCCTGGAGGAAGCCGACCTCGTCATCGGCGCCAGATTCGCCGGAGCGGGTGAATACCGCGCATCCGGGCCGCGGTGGTGGGCGATGTCCTTGTTCAGCTTCGTCATCTCACGGCAGGCGAGGACCAGGCTCACCGACACGACATCCGGCCTTCGCGTCTGCAATCGGGACCTCATCGAGTACTTCGCGAGGTGGTATCCGGTCGAATACCTCGCGGACACCATCGACACCCTGGTCCGGGTCATCAAGGCGGGTTACACCGTGCGCCAGGTGCCCGTCGTGATGCAGCCGCGGATTGGAGGAGTCCCCAGTACGTCTCCTTTGAAATCCGTTCCCTACCTCGTCCGCGCGGTCTTCGTGTTGCTCCTGGCGTACATCCGCGAATAGGCGGGCTCAGGGCTGATCCCACCAGGAGAACGCAGCGATCCGCCAACCCTCCGGCGTCCGGACGAACTGGAACGTCTTGACGCCCGTGCCCTCGTAGGGCTCGCCGTCGAGGAGGCCTGATTTGCGGTACTCGCCGACTCGCGAGGCGACGTCCTCGGCGATCTCGGTGCGTTCGGAGGTCTCCCATTCGGCGAAGTCGACGAGGCGGCCTTCGGTGAGGAGGCGTTCGCGGGGTTCGATGAACTGCTCGACGGTGTAGACCGTGAAGTCGGGGCCGGTTTTGACGATCACGCCGGTCGGGAGCATCAGGCGGCGGATGCGGGCCACGTCGGGCGGGTTCGCGCCACGGTTGTCGAAGGCGCCGAAGAAGTCGGCGGTCAGGGTGTCGAGCTCCGTCTTGGACATGGGGCGATGGTACTTGTTCCCGGCGCCGGTGCTGGTCGATGATCTACGCGTCCGTGGTCGACCGACAGCTGCGAGGATGCCGTGATGCGTGAGCCCGAGCACCGGGACGTCAAGGACGCCGCCGACCGCCTGGCCGGGGTCATCAGGCCGCTGACGGTGGTTCCCGCCGACGCGGCCGCGGTGCCGGGGGTCCGGGTCCACCTGGCGCTGGAGTTCCTGCAGCACAGCGGCTCGTTCAAGGCGCGGGCGGCGGCCAACCTGACCGCCGCGCTGCTCGAGGCCGGGGCCATGCCGGCGGCCGGGATGGTCACCTCGACCGGGCGCAACGCCGATCTCGGGGCGGCATGGGCCGGGCAGCGTTTCGGCGTGCCGGTCACCTCCTTCCTGGCGCGGGACGCGGCCCCGGTGATGGTCGAGCGGTTGCGCGGTTTCGGAGCCGACATGCGGGTCGGCGGGGCGTCGCAGGCCGAGGCGCAGCGGGCCGCCGCGGAGTTCGCCGCCCGGACCGGGGCCGTCGACGCCTACACCCACGACGAGGGGCTGACCTCGGCCGGGGCCGGGACCATCCTGCTGGAGCTGGTGCAGGCGGTCCCGGATCTGGACACCGTCGTGGTCGCCGTCGGGGCCGGCGGCATGTTCTCCGGCGTCACGGCCGCCGCCGACGCCCACGGTGTCCGCGTCGTCGGCGCCGAGCCCGAGGGGAGCCGGGCGCTGCGCGCGGCCCTGGACGCGCAGGAGGTCCGCGACGTCGACGTCGAGACGATCGCGGCCGACTCACTCGGCGCGCCGCGCGTCTCGGCCGCCGCGCTGGCCTGGGCCCGCAGCGCGGACATCCGCTCGGTGGTGGTGGACGACGCCGCGATCGTGGCGGCCCGCCGCTTCCTGTGGGAACGCCATCGGCTGGTGGTCGAACACGGATCGGCCACCGCGCTGGCGGTGCTGCGGGAGGGCGCCTACCGGCCCGAGCCCGGCGAGCGGGTCGGCGTCGTCCTGTGCGGCGCCAACACCGATCCGGCCGACCTCGGCCGGTAGGCGGCAGGCCGGCGGCCGATAGCCGATCACTCAGCCGACAAGCCGGTCAGCCGGTCAGCCGGTCTTCCGGTCAGTCGTCGCGGGCGTCGCCGGTCTCGCGGCCGTCGCCGGTCTCGCGGGCGTCGCCGGTCTCGCGGGCGTCGAGCCCGATCAGGAAGACGCGGATGTCATCGGCCTCGGGGACGGCCAGGGCGGTGTAGCAGTCCAGCGCCTCCTGGGCCGCGCGGCGGGCGGCGCCGATGTCGCCGCAGGCCCGGTACGCGCGCGCCAGGCCACCGTGGGCGCGCGCCTCCTCCGGCCGGTTGCCGGTCTCGCGGGCCAGCGCCAGCGCCGCGAGGTGCTCGGCGGCGGCGCGCCGCGGGTCGCCCGCCGCCAGCGCCGACTCGGCCCCGCCGTTGCGTGCGGCCGCCTCGTCGCTGCGGTTGCCGATCTCGCGGTACAGGTCCGCCGATTCCCGGTGGCGGGCGTCGGCGAGGCCGTACTCGCCCCGCTTGCGGTGCAGCAGGCCGAGCTTGTCGAGCACCAGCGCCTCGCCGCGCCGGTTGCCCAGCTCGCGGTGCAGGGCCAGCGCCGCGCCGAGGTGGGCGGGGGCGTCCTCGCCGCGGTCGGCGTGCTCCAGGGCCTCGGCGAGGTTGCCCAGGACGTGTGCCTCGCCCACGCGGTTGCCGGTCTTCCAGGCCAGGGCCAGGGCCTGCTCGAAGAAGGCACAGGCCCGCTCCGGATCGCGCCGCCGCAGCGCGACGTTGCCGAGGGTGTTGGCCGCCCGCGCCTCGTCGTAGCCGTCGCCGAGTTCCCGGGCCAGCTCCAGGGCGACGGCCGAGTGCCGCTCGGCCGGTGCGTAGTGGCCCTGGCGCCAGTGGCTCCAGCCGAGGTTCGTGTGCGCGTGGGCTTCGGCCTGCCGGTCGCCCGAAATCCTGCTCGCCCGCAGTGCCGCGGTATGCAGGGCCACTGCCTCGTCGTGGTGGGAGTTGCCGTCCAGATACGGCCGCAGGATGGCCGCCGTCCGGCTGGTGTGGACGGGGGCGTCATCGGCGGCGTGCAGGGCGACGGCCTGGAGATTCGCGCGCTCGGCAGCCAACCAGGCCGCCGCCTCCGACTCGGTGAGGTCCGGCGCGGAGTGTGAGGAAGCCGAGCCATAGGGGAACAGGACATCCACCGCGCCTTCGGCGGTCGCCAAGTAGTACGCCCGTAATCGGTGCAGCGCCGCATTCCGGTCGTCGGCTTCCACCTCGGCCTCCACCGTCGCCAGAGCGTGCTCGCGCAGCAGATCGTGGAAGCCGTAACGGCCCGGCTCCTGCTGGGTGAGCATGTGCGCGTCCAGCAACTCCTCCAGGAGGTCCTCCGCGTCGAAACCGTCGATCCCGGCGAGCGCCGCCGCGGCATCGGGGGCGATGTCGCGCCCCGGAGACAGCCCCAGGAGCCGGAACATCCCGCGCTGTTCCCCGGTCAGCTGCTGGTACGACAGCGCGAACGCGGCGGCGACACCCCGGTCGGCGGTGGACAGCTCGGTCAGGCGGCGGCGCTCGTCGCGCAGCCGGCCGGCGAGGTAGGCCACGGTCCAGCGGGGACGGTGGTGCAGCCGGGCCGCCGCGATGCGCACGGCCAGCGGCAGGAAGCCGCACAGCTGCAGCACGTCGAGCACGGCCAGCGGTTCGGCGTCGGCGCGCTCGCCGACGATGCTGCCGAACAGCGTGACCGCGTCCGCCGGCGACAGCAGGTCCATCGACAGCGCGCGGGCGCCGTCCAGGTCGACCAGCCGCCGCCGGCTGGTGACGATCAGGACGCTGGACGACGAACCCGGCAGCAGGGGCCTGACATGGCCGGCGTCGAGGGCGTTGTCCAGGACCGCGACCACCCGGCGCTCGGCGAGCCGCACCCGCCACAGGGCGCTGCGATCCGCGGTCGAGGCGGGGACCCGGTCCGCCGGGACGCCTATCTGCCGGAGCAGGACCTCCAGCGCCGCGCCCGCGGTGACCGGGGCGTGCCCCGCGGTGTGCGCGTGCAGGTCGATGAACAACTGACCGTCGGGGAAGCGGTCGGCCAGGCGGTGTGCGGCGCGGACCGCGAGGGCGGTCTTGCCGATGCCGGCCATGCCGTCGATGGTGACGACTCTCCCGATCGGCTCCCCGGACCTGGTCGCCGCTGGTGCCAGCTGTTCCAGCTCGGCGTTCCGGCCGGCGAAATCCGGGATGTCGTAGGGCAAGAAGTTCCATCGGACAGATCGCGCGGAGACGGCTGCGGCGACCGGAACGGCGGGCTGCGGCGCGGGGCGCTCGGATTCGGCGAGTTGCAGCGCGCCCCCGGCAAGCAAGTCACCGCGCAGAACTCCCTGCTCCAGTTCGGTGAACGCCCGTCCCGGATCAAGGCCCTGCTGCTCGGCCAGCAGGGCGCGGTAGGCGCGGGCGGCGGCCAGCGCGTCCGGCTGCCGCCCCGCCCGGTACAGGGCCAGCACCAGCTGTCCGACCAGGCGCTCCCGCAGCGGATGGGCCGCGGCCTGCGCCGCCAGCTCGTCGAGCACCTCGTCGTGCCGCCCGAGGCCGATCTCCAGCTCGGCCAGCCGCTCGACCGCGGCCAGGCGCCGGTCCTCCAGCCGGGCGCGGGCGTCGGCGACGAAGTCGCCCGGCACGCCGGCCAGCGCCTCACCGGTCCACAGGGCCAGCGCCGCACGCAGGTCGGCGATGGCGCCCTCGGGTTCCTCGGCGGCCCGGCGGACCGCCGCGGCCGTCAGGGCGTTGAAATCGTCGAGGTCCAGGCCGCCGGGCGAAGCCGGCCGGATCCGGTAGCCGGCGTCCGTGGTCTGGATCGAGTCCGCCGCGTCGGTGCCGCGCAGCGCCCGGCGGATGGCGGTGAGCGCCGCGTGGACCTGGGCGCGCGCGGTGTCCGGCTGGTCGATGCCCCAGACCGCGTCGATGATGCGCTCGGCACTGACCGGCCGCCGGGCGTTGACCAGGAGGTATCCCAGGACCGCGCGATGCCGGGGGGTCAGCCGGGCGACCGGGCGGTCGCCGTCCAGCGCCTCGACCGTGCCCAGGACTGTGAACCGCACGCCCACCAGGCCTCCCCCGCCGTGACAGTGGGCCGACAGCCGGCTCATCGTGAGCTCATCGTCGGCGCATCGAGAATCTATCAAGGCCACCGGCGAGTGTTCTCGCATGACAGCACTCCCCCAGATCGAACCGGAGGTCGCGACCGGGGTCGCCGCCGAACTGCTGGCCGAGGCGCAGCGGACGTTCGGGATCACGCCGAACTTCGTCAAGGCTCTGGCGAACAGTCCGGCCGCGCTGCGCGGGTACCTGGCGTTCGTCGGCGCGCTGCGGGACGGCGGGCTGTCGGCGGCGACCCGCGAGCAGCTCGCGCTGCTGGTCGCGCAGGAGAACCGGTGCGACTACTGCCTGTCGGTCCACGCCTATGTGGGCGAACGGCTCGCCGGCCTCACCGCCGAGGACGTCGACCGGGCCCGGGCCGGGCAGGCCGCCGACGAGCGGACCGCCCGGGTGCTCGATCTGGCCGGGGCACTGCTGCGGCGGCGGGGCGCGCTCACCGACGAGGAAGTCGACGCGGCCCGGGCCGTGCTGTCCTGCGCCGAGTTCGTCGAGGTCATCGCGCATGTGGCGCTCGACGTCTTCGGCAACTACCTGGCCCTGGCCGGCCGGATCGGCATCGACTGGCCCCTGGTCCGGCACGACGACCCGTCCGGAGGCGGCTCCGAAGCCGTCTCCGACCACTGAGAACCACACACCGAGAAAGAGGGAACCCGTGGAACCCCGTATGACCAACCCGGCGAACGTCCTCGACGGCGCGATGCAGCCGATCATGGACCTGTTCAAGGCGATCCACTCCGGCGGAGTCCCGGACGCCACCCTGGAACTGGTCCACCTGCGCGCCAGCCAGATCAACGGCTGCGGCCCGTGCGTGGACGCCGGGGTCAAGAGCCTGCGGAAGCTCGGCGAGTCCGACGAGCGCATCGGCCTGGCCGGCGCCTGGCGCGAGACGCCGTACTTCACCGACGCCGAGCGCGCCGCGCTGGCCCTGGCCGAGGCCGCCACCCGGCTGGCCGACCGGCCGGACGCCGTGTCCGACGACGTGTGGGACGCCGCCAGCAGCCACTTCGACGACAAGGGCCTGGCCGCGCTGATCCTGATGATCGCGGTCACCAACCTGTTCAACCGGCTCAACGTCACCACCCGCCAGATCGCCGGCGCCTGGTAGCCGGGGATCCAGCGATGACCTTCATCAGAACGCACTCCTACTCCGTCGCTCCGGACGACCTCGACGAGTTCCTGGAGCACCGCGCCTCGCTCATCGCCACGATCCGGGCCTCGCACACCGGCCTGTCGGAGGTCCGGCTGGTCCGGCTCGACGACGGCACCTACACCGACGCCTGGCACTGGGACAGCCTCGAGCAGCGTGACGCGGCGCTGAGCGCGATCGCCACCTTCACCGACGCGCCGGCGGCCATGGCGCTCACCCGCGACGGGTCGAGGAGCGACGGCGAGACCGTCGACCTGCGGTAGCCGGCCCGTCCGGCCGCTTCTCGCCTGAGGGGGAGGGAAGCGGCCGGACGATGCGGCGCGAAGAGGACTTTGTGAGGACTACCCGGCGCCTGGAACGGCCCCATCGGGCCTGTGCGGACATGAGTTCGTTAGAAGCCCGGCAGCCCCGGCACGGCAGTGCCACGCTGGGGAGCATCCTGATTTGCCAGGGTATGGGTGGCGGGCGCTGGGAGGGCACTAGCCGTGCTTTTAGGACGCGATCGGGAGTCCGCACGGACCGAGGAGTCGTTGGACCGGGCGTGCTCCGGCAGCGGCGAGATCCTGCTGCTGCGGGGCGATCCCGGCATCGGCAAGAGCGTGCTGTTGGCGTGGACGGTCGAGCGCGCCGCCGAGCGGATGCTGGTGTTGCAGGCCCGCGGTTTCGAGACCGAGGCCGAGATCGGGTACAGCGTGCTGGCTGATCTGTGCCGGCCGTTGGGCGCCGAGATCGCGGAGCTGCCGGAGCTGCTGCGGGAGGCGTTGCAGACCGCGATCGGGGCGGCGGCCGGCAGCGGCGCGGGCAGCAGCACGTTCGCCGTCGGGCGGGCGCTGACCGTGCTGCTGCAGAACGTGGCGGCGCACCAGCCGGTCCTCATCGCCCTGGACGACGGGCACTGGGCCGACGAGGCCTCGGCCTACGCGCTGGCGTTCGCGGCGCGGCGGCTCGGGGACGCGGCGACCACCGTGCTCATCACCCTGCGCAACGGCGAGCCGAGCGTCTTCGACGGCCTGGACGCGCCCTCGATCGAGCTCTCGCCGCTGGACCGGGCCGCGGCCGAGGTACTGATCGGCGCCGAGGCGGCGCGGCGGGTCGGGCCGCGGATGGCCGAGCACATCCACCGGGCCGCGCAGGGCAACCCGCTGGCGCTGCTGGAGTTGGCCGACGCGGCGCTCAGCGGCCGGCTGGACCCCGACGACGGCCAGGTCGTGCCGTCCGGACCGCGCCTGGAGCACGCCTTCGCCACCCGCCTGAAGCGGCTGCCGGAGCGCTGCACCAGGGCCCTGATGGTGGTGGCGACCAGCTACACCGGCGGGCTGGCCGAGACCGCCGGCGCCATGGCCCGGCTCGGGCTGTCGGCGTTCGACCTGGACCTGGCCCGGATGGAGCGCCTGGTGTGGGAGGACGGCGACCGCTGGCAGATGCGGCACCCGGTGTTCCGCTCGGCCGCCTACCAGCACTACCCGCCGGCCGAGCGGCGGCTGGTGCACCAGGCCTTCGCCGACTGGCTGGCCGACAACGGCGGCGACGTGGGCGGGACGTTCCTGGCCGACCAGCGCGCCTGGCATGCGGCCGCGGCGGCGCTGCCCGGCGACGAGGAGGCGGCCGGGCTCCTGGCCGAGGCCGCCGACGCGGCCCGCTCCCGCGGCGCCCTGGCCGCGGCCCGGCGGGCGTATCTGCGGACCCGGGAGCTCAGCGCCGAGCCGGAGATCGGGGCCTTGATGTCGATCGGCGCCGCCGAGTGCGCCCAGGTCTCCGGCGACGTGGAGGCCGCGCAGATCCTGGCCCGCGACGCGCTGCGGTACTCGCGCTCGCCCGCCGTGGCCAACGCTGCCAACCGGGTCCTGCACCAGATCACGCTGGCCCGGGCCGGCGCGCAGGAAGTGCTGGAGTTGTTCGAGGCCGACGCCGACGAGGTGGCCGCGCACGACCCCGATCTGGCCGCGTCCTACCTCGGCGCGGCGGCGGCCACCGCGATCACCGCGACCCGCCTGCACGACACGCTGCGGCTCAGCGCCAAGGGTGTGGCCCTGACGCCCTCGTGCACCGGCACCGGCGCGGCCGCCGCCCGCACCATCAACGCCTTCGGCCTGGTCAGCATGGGACGCGCCCCCGAGTCGGCCCGGGTGATGGCCGACTACTTCCCGGCGTTCCGCGAGGCCGACCCCTGGCGCCAGAGCTTCGAGACCGTCGGGGTCACCGGCATGGTGCTGATCTGGCTGGGGATGACCGGCAAGGCCGGGGAGTACATCAGCCGCACCGCGCGCCTGCTGCGCCAGGCCGGCGCCGAGGAACACCTGCCGCTGCTGCTGATCCCGCAGGTCCTGCTGTCCATCCGCAAGGGCGATTTCGCCGCCGCGCACAAGGCGGTCGAGGAGTCCCGGCGCCTCGGCGGCGAACTCGGGCAGCGCCAGGTCGCCCCGCTCGCCGTGGGCCTGGCCGCCCGGCTGGCGGCGCTGCGCGGCAACTTCACCCGCGCCCGCGACCTGGCCACCGCGACCGAGCAGCTGACCGAGGCCACCGGCGCCACCTTCTACCGCGACATCGCGAATACCGCCGTGGGCTCGGCGGACCTGGCGCAGGCCCGGCACCGGGAGGCGGTGTCGGTGCTGGCCGGCGTCCGCGAGCGCCTGCTCGCCGGCGGCGTGGTCGAGCACAGCCTGTTCATGCCGACCTTCGGCGACTACATCGAGGCCCTGATCCGCCTCGGCGCCGCCGATCAGGCCCGCGACGAGATCGCCGAGGAACTCCCCCGCGCCGAGACCGGAGGCCTGCCGGCCACGCTGGCGGTCGTCTACCGCTGCCAGGCACAGGTCCTGCCGCCGGCGGAAGCGGCGCCCTGGTTCGACCGGGCGCTGGCCGCGCACGCAGACTCGGTCGACGCCTTCGAGCAGGCGCGCACCCACCTCGCCTACGGCCGTTTCCTGCGCGAGGACGGCGATCCGACCCCGGCCGGACGTCTGCTGACGGCGGCGGCCTCGGCCTTCACCACGATGGGCGCCGATTCGTGGCTGGAGGAGGCCGAGACCGAGCTGGACCTGCTGCTTCTGCCGGCGGAGCTGTCCGGCGCGCGGCTGGCGACGCAGGAGCGGCGCGTCATGCGGCTGGCGGCGGAGGGTGCGACGAACGGCCAGATCTCGGAGGCGCTGGGGATCGCGCCGCGGGCGGTGGACGACTACGTGGAGCAGGTGCTCCACAAGCTAGGTGTGCGCCAGCGGTCGCAGTTGGCCGGGCTGCTTCAGAAGGGCGCCGACAGGTAGGACGGCGGCCTGACGGCCTGATGACCCGCACACCCCGGGTGGTGTGCCGATCGACCGTGCCATCGGCCGCTGACCAGGCCCGCGTCCGGCCGCCCGGTTCCCACTTTGCGAAACGGCATCGTTTCGATACGATGGAGTTCCGAGACGACCTCGTATCGATACAAACTCGTTCAGCATGGAGTGGGTGAGCCCCGATGACGCAGACCAGCCAGGCGACCCAGCCCGGCCCCGCCCCCGGCCGCAAGCGTGACGCCTCCCGCGACGACGCCCTGTGCCAGGCGGCTCTGGAGCTGCTGGCTGAGGTCGGCTACGACCGCCTGACGATCGACGCCGTCGCCGCGCGCGCCGGGGCCGGCAAGGCGACGTGCTACCGCCGCTGGGCCGGCAAGCCCGAGCTGGTCGTCGACGCCGTCGGCCGGATGAAGGCCCAGCCCGAGCTGCCGGACACCGGCACGCTGCGCGGCGACCTCGTCGAGCTCACCTGCCACTTCCACGACACCGAGGACGCCGCCTTCCGCACCGACGTCCAGGCCGGCCTGGTCTCGGGCCTGGTCCGGGACGCCAAGCTCCGCGAGGTGTTCGCCGAGCACTTCATCGCGCCCCGCAAGGCGGTGTTCCGCGCCGTCTTCGACCAGGCCGTCGAACGCGGCGAGATCGCGCCGCTGCCGAACTACGAGCTGCTGTCCGACATCGTGCCGTCCATGGTCTTCCACCGGATGATCATGACCGGCAGAGCGCCGGCCCCGGACTTCGTCCAGACGGTGATCGACCAGATCGTGCTGCCGCTCACCACCCAGACCCCGAACCAGAGCCACACCCAGAGCCCCGCCCAGACAAGGACCTTCTCGTCATGACCGAGTCGATAACGCAAAACCTCGACCCGAGGCGGTGGCGGGCTCTGGCCTTCATCGCCCTGGCCCAGCTGATGGTCGTCCTCGACGGCACCATCGTGAACATCGCCCTGCCCTCCGCTCAGCGCGACCTGGGTATCTCCGACGCCAACCGGCAGTGGGTGGTCACCGCCTACGCCCTGGCGTTCGGCGGCCTGCTGCTGTTCGGCGGGCGCATCGCCGACCGCTGGGGGCGGCGCCGCGCCTTCCTCATCGGCCTGATCGGCTTCGCCGGCGCCTCGGCGATCGGCGGCGCGGCCGTCAACACCAGCATGCTGCTCGGCGCCCGGGCGCTGCAGGGCGCCTTCGGCGCGATACTCGCCCCGGCAGCGCTGTCGCTGCTGACCGTGACCTTCACCCAGCCCAAGGAGCGCGCCAAGGCCTTCGGCATCTACGGCGCCATCTCCGGCGGCGGCGCGGCGGTCGGCCTGCTGCTGGGCGGCCTGCTGACCGAGTACGCGAACTGGCGCTGGACGCTCTACGTCAACGTCCTGTTCGCGGTGGTCGCCGTGTTCGGCGCGATCTTCGAGATCAAGGAGCCCGAGGGCACCCGCAACCACAACCGCCTGGACGTCCTGGGCATCGTGCTGGCCGGCGCGGGCCTGGCCTCGCTGGTCTACGGCTTCAACAAGGCCGAGTCCGACGGCTGGAGCTCGACGACCACGCTCGGCTTCATCATCGCCTCGGTGGTGCTAGTCGCCGCGTTCGTCTTCTCCCAGACCCGGGTGTCCGCCCCGCTGCTGCCGCTGCGGGTCGTGACCGACCGCAACCGCGGCGGCGCGTACCTGACCATCGGCCTGGCCGTGGTCGCGATGTTCGGCGCGTTCCTGTTCCTGACCTACTACCTGCAGGTCGTGCTGGGCTACAGCCCGCTCAAGAGCGGCCTGGCGTTCCTGCCGATGGTCGTGGGCATGATGATCGGCGCGACGCAGGTGGCCGTCCGGCTGCTGCCGAAGGTGCCGACCCGGCGCCTGATGGTCCCCGGCGCCCTGACCGCCGCCGCGGCGATGCTGATCCTGACCCAGATCTCGGTCGGCGGCTCGTACACCACCCACGTCCTGCCCGCGCTGCTGATGCTCGGCTTCGGGATGGGCCTGGTGTTCATGCCGGCCATGAACCTGGCGACCCACGGCGTGCGGCCGCAGGACGCCGGCGTCGCCTCGGCGATGGTCAGCACCTCGCAGCAGGTCGGCGGCGCGATCGGCACCTCGCTGCTGAGCACGATCGCCAACAGCGCGACCGCGAACTACGCCAAGAGCCACGTCGCGGGCGTGCACTCCGCGGCCGGCGGCGCGCAGCTGAAGCTCTCGGCCATGGTCCACGGCTTCACGGTGGCGTACTGGCTCGCCGCCGGGCTGCTGACGGCGGCCGCACTCGTGGCCGGCGTGCTGATCAACGCCCGCCCACAGACGCAGACGCAGACCGGCGGCGGTCGCAGCGCCGACGGCAGCGGTACGGAGCGCACGGACACCGTTGAGGACGCGGTCCCGGTCTTCGCACACTGATTGATGGAGCAGTAGTACCTGATGGAGCGGTAGCAGTAAGGAAACCGCCCGGCCGTGACACCACCGCCACGGCCGGGCCTTGGGGGAGACCGACATGGACACAGCGGTGAAAGCTCCTATCCAATCCGGGTCGATCCTTGACGCGGCCCGCGAACTGAGCACCCAGCCGGAGCGCGTGAAGCGCTTGCGCGCACGCTTCCTGGCCGTGCTCGTGGCCTGTTGCGCGGGCCTGGGCGCCTGGATCGTCTACCTGGCCTTCTCGATGCCGACCGGGTACCGCTCGAAAGCCTGGTCCGCCGCGTGGGTCGGCTTCGACATCCTGCTGCTGCTGGCCCTGACCGGGACGGTCGTGGCGGCGATGCTGGGCCGGCAGATCGTGGTGCTGCTGGCGGTGTTCACGGCGACGCTGCTGTTGTGCGACGCCTGGTTCGACATAGTCCTGGACTGGGGAACCCCCGACGTGTGGGAGAGCCTGGCCTCGGCGGCGTTCGTCGAGGTACCGCTGGCGCTCTTCCTGCTGTTCCGCGCACGCCGGCTGGTCCGAGTCGCGATCCAGCGGCGCTGGCGCGAACTCGGACTGCCCGGCGATCCCCCGGCGCTGTACCGGATTCCGCTGTTCTACTCGGGTGAGGGAGCAGCGGAACCGGTGGCGTCGGATGCGGTTCTGAACGACTGACCATCCGGCCGGCGCTTCAGCGGCCGGCGGCGGTGATGTCGCCGTGGGAGGTGGTGGCCTTGATGGTCAGGCCCGCGGCGGCACCTTCGGAGTTCCGCAGGGTGTTGGCGATCCGGCCGTGGGCGGTACCCGCGTCCAGGATCCCGGACACGCCGCGGGCGGCGGTGACCGACAGGTTGCCCATGTCGGTGCGCAGCTCGACCCGGCCGGCGTGAGCCTCGGCGATCGTGATGTCGCCCTTGCCGTTGCGGATCTGCGCCGGGCCGGACAGCCGGGCGATGGAGACGTCGCCGGCGTGCACCTTCAGGTGTGCGCTCGCGGCCTCTTCCACGCTGACGCTGCGGTAGCCGCCTTCGAAGGCCACCTCGCCCAGCCGGCCGGTGGAGTGCAGTTCCGCGGCGCCGGCCTTGCCCTCGATGCGCGAACCGGCCGGCAGTTCGATGGTCACCCGCAGGGCGCCGGAGCTGCCCAGCACCCGGTTGGCCTCGGCGGTGGTGATGCTCAGCACGCCGTCGCGGAACTCGATACCGGTCTGCTGGACGGCCTTCACGTCGCGCCGCTTCGAGGCGTCGGCGGGCAGGACCTCGACCCGGGTGTCGGTGCGCTCGGTGGCGATCAGACGGACGCTGCCGGCCGGGATGTCCAGGCTGACGAAGACCGGGCTGGGAGTGGCGAAGTTCTGCATGATGTGCTCCTTGGTTTCTCACCTCGGCGGGCCCGTCCGGCCCGCTCTCACACCTCCAATGTCGGCCCACGCGCTGACGCGGCCCTGACCCCGTCCTGACACGGCCGCTGACACGGCGCACCGCCCCCGGCCGGTGAGAGTGGCAGGGGGCGGTGCGCTGGTGAGGCGGTGGTGAAGCGGGGTATGGGGTCAGTCGAAGACGAGGTCGAACTGCTCCGCCGAGCTGATCGACGTCTGACTGGCGATCAGCGGCGACGCGCCACCGTTGGGCGCGGTCACGATGTCGTTGTTCGCATGCGCGCGCAGGCTGACGCTCCCGATGCCGTTGGCGATGAGGTTGAACTCCTCCCACGGCCCGATCGCGGTGCGGTTCGCGATCAGCGGCGACGCGCCGGCGCTGTCAGCCGTCACGATGTCGTTGTTCGCGTGCGCGCGCAGGCTCACACTGCCGTCCGTGTTGGGGATCAGGTCGAAGGTCTCCCAGGGCCCGACCGCGGTGCGGTTGGCGATCAGCGGCGAGGCGCCCGCGTTGTCGGCGGTCACGATGTCGTTGTTCGCGTGCGCGCGCAGGCTGACCGGGACGGTGTCCTGGACGAGGTCGAACTCCTCCCAGGGCCCGATCGCGGTGCGGTTCGCGATCAGCGGCGACGCGCCGGCGTTGTCAGCCGTCACGATGTCCTGGTCGGTGAAGGAGCGCAGACTCACGCTCCCGTCCGGGTTGTGGATCAGACCGAACACCTCCCAGTTGCCGACGCCGCCCCGGTTGGCGATCAGCGGTGCGGCTCCGTCGTTCTCGGCGGTGACCCAGTCGCCGTCGGACAGGGACTTCAGGTTCACCGTGCCGTCGGTGCCGGCGACCATCTCGAACTCCTCGGACTTGCCGATCGAGGCGGCGTCGGCGATCAGCGAGGTGGTGCTGTTGGGCGCGTCGACGTAGTGGCCGTTGGCGTGCGCCTTGAGGCTGACCACGGAGGCGCTGGTGGTGAACGTCGTGCTGTTGTTGGCGTAGCCGGCCGCGGTGACGTTGGCCTGCACCGCGTTCTCGGTCGCGTCCGAGGGGAACCCGGCGGTGACCGCGCCCTCGAAGAACTCACCCTTGCCCAGGTCGCTGTTGTCCCCGCCGGTGCCCAGTTCGATGGACGGCTGCACCTTCATCGGGTTGTAGCCGTTGGGCAGTGCTCCGGAATAGGCCTGTGTCAGTCCGCCGGATTGTCCGCTGCCGTATTTGAGCGTGAAGTTCGTCGTGCCGTTGTTCTTCTCCCACGCGGTCACGAACGAGCCGGTCTCGCTCGGGATGCTCGACGGGTTCGGGCCGGCGTCGCTGAAGTACATGCCGTTCTCCAGGTCACCGCCGACCCACGGCCCCGTGCCGGTGCAGCCCCCGGTCCAGCAGGCGGTTCCGTAGTAGATCGCGTTCATGGTCGCGTTGCCGTCGTCGCTGTCGTTGGTCTCGGCCGAGCCGAAGTCGAAGCAGCAGCTGCCGCTCGTCAGGTTGGACGAGGTCAGCATGTACTCGCCCTCGGGCTGCGAGCCGGTGGGCACGTTCTTCGCGGCGTTGTCGCGATACCCGGTGCCGACGGTGTTGACCAGGACGCCGTACGCCGGCTGGCCGCCGACGGTCACCGGCAGCGCCATGGCGTCCGCGCCGACGTCCGAACCGTTCGGGCCGGGGCCGCCGAGGCCGTTCGAGCAGCCGGAGCACGACTTGCCCGGGGATATCGGCAGGTTGTTGGCGTTGGGGGTCTGGTCGTACAGCAGCGTGATGGTGCAGGTCGTCCCGGAGCAGAACGACACCTGCGGCGCCGAGTTCGCCACGCCGCCGGCGGACTCCAGGCCGATGTTCAGGGTGCCGTTGTCCGACGCGCGCTGGATTTGGTAGAGCGGGCCGTTGTAGGAGGCGAACATGGCCCGCGTGGTGCTGTACGCGGCCTGGCAGGGCGTGTTGCCCGACGCGTAGATGTCGCACGGCGCAGCCGTGGCCGCCGCGGCTTTCGTCGAGGTTGCGCTGAAGACCGGTACGGCGACGGCTATGGCCATCGCGATCAGGAACGCGGCTATCAGCCGCGTTCCACGTCGGAGTCTTGGTGGGAAGAGCAACGGACACCTCCATCGGATCAGGCTTTTGATGTCGGGCTGGTGTTGCGCACATGTTTCGTCTGACTATGGGTGTAAGTCAAGACTCTGGGTCGGTCTTCGAGCCGCCGTTTCACCCAACTCCGATGGATCACTCCCCGCTGCTTGACGCGGATGCGGATCGCGAGTTCAATCACGACGTGAATTAAGTCCCTCCGAACCCTGACGAGGCTGGAGAAAATGGGACGCTTCCGCATCACGAGACTGATGCTCGGCCTGGCGGTCGTGTCGGCCTTGGCCTTGGCCTTGGCCGGCCCGCCCTCCGTCGCCCACGCCGCGGGCGGGAGCCCTTACGGCGGAACAGCGGCCGCGGTCCCCGGGACGGTCCAGGCCGAGAACTACGACACCGGCGGTCAGGGCGTCGCGTACAACGTCGCCAGTACCAACGGATCAGCCAACAGCTACCGCTCCGACGGCATCGACCTCGAAACCACCACCGACACCGGTGGCGGATACGACGTCGGCTGGACCGCGTCCGGACAATGGTTCGACTACACCGTGAACGTCGCGGCGGCCGGGACCTACACGGTGAGCCTCAGGCTCGCCTCGCCGAACGGCGTGACCGACAGCCTGCACATCGCCAACTCCTCCGGGACGAACCTGTCGGGCTCGGTGAACGTGCCGGCGACCGGCGGCTGGCAGACCTGGACGACGGTCTCGGCCACCGTCACGCTTCCCGCCGGGCAGCAGACCCTGACCGTCGATCAGGACAACGGCGGCTGGAACATCAACAGCCTCGCCTTCGCCGCCGCGTCGACCGGCATCGACACCTCGGCCTGGTACGAGGTCGTGAACCAGACCTCGGGCCTGTGCGCGAGCGCCGCGGGAGGCGGCACCGCGGACGGCACCGCCGTGCAGCAGACGGCGTGCACCGGCGCGTCGAGCCAGCTGTGGCAGTTCGTCCCGGTCGCGACCGGCGAGTACGAGGTGCTCAACCAGAACGCCCAGGCCGGCGGGGAGAGCTGGAACATCACCGGCGGGGTGACGGCCACCGCGGCCGGCGCCTTGTTGCAGACCTGGCAGTACGGCGGCGTCAGCAACACGAACGAACTGTTCGCGGCGCACCAGCAGTCCAACGGCGACTACACCTTCGTGGCCGACAACTCCGGCCTGTGCGTCGACACCCCCGGCGCCTCGACGGCCGCCGGCGTGCAGCTGGACCAGAACACCTGCGACGGCACCGGCGCGCAGGCGTTCAACCTCGTGGTGCCGACCGGCGGCTGCGGGACCTCCTGCGGCGGCACGCCCGACTTCGGCCCCAACGTGCTGGTCATGGACCCGTCGATGTCGTCCTCGACGATCCAGAACGAGATCAACACCGTTTACGACTCGCAGCAGAGCAGCGAGATGGGCACGAACCGCTACGCCATCCTGTTCAAGCCGGGCACGTACAACGCGGACGTGCCGGTCGGCTTCTACACCCAGGTGCTCGGCCTCGGGCAGTCCCCGACGCAGACCACGATCACCGGAGGCGGCGTCCACGCGGACGCGAACTGGAACGGCGGCAACGCGACCATCAACTTCTGGCGCGACGCGGAGAACCTGACCAGCTCCCCCTCCTCCGGCAGCACGGTGTGGGCCACCTCGCAGGCCACCCCGCTGCGGCGGATGGACATCAACGGCTCGCTGGCGCTGTCGCTCAACGGCTACTCCTCCGGCGGCTTCATCGGCGACTCGGTGGTCACCGGCCAGGTGGACTCCGGCAGCCAGCAGCAGTACATGCTGCGCAACGACCAGTTCGGCAGCTGGACCGGCGCGAACTGGAACATGGTCTTCACCGGTTCCACCGGCGTGCCGGGCACCAGCTTCCCGAACCCGCCGGACACCTCGGTCGGGACCACGCCGACCATCTCGGAGAAGCCGTATCTGTACGTCGACGGCTCCGGCACCTACAACGTGTTCGTCCCCGGGAACCAGGCCAACCGGTCCGGCACCAGCTGGAGCAACGGGAACACGCCGGGCAGCTCGCTGCCGATCAGCTCCTTCTACATCGCCAAGCCCGGCGACAGCGTGGCGACCATCAACGCCGCGCTCGCCAACGGCCAGAACCTGCTGTTCACCCCGGGCATCTACCAGATCAACGGCACGATCAACGTGACCCGTCCGGACACCGTGGTGCTCGGACTGGGCCTGGCCACGCTGGTCTCCAACGGCGGCAGCACGATCCTGTCCACGGCGGACGTCAACGGCATCCGGATCGGCGGCCTCATCTTCGACGCCGGCACGACCAACTCGCAGACGCTCGTACAGATCGGCCCGTCCGGGTCGAGCGCGAGCCACGCGAGCGACCCGACCGTGCTGTCCGACGTGTTCGCCCGCATCGGCGGCGCGACGGTCGGCTCGGCCACGCAGACGCTGGTCGTCAACAGCGCCGACGTGATCGGCGACGACCTGTGGCTGTGGCGCGCCGACCACGGCAACGACGGCACGGTCGGCTGGACCACCAACACGGCCGCCAACGGCCTGGTGGTCAACGGCGCGAACGTCGCGATGTACGGCCTGGCCGTCGAGCACTATCAGGCGGTCCAGGTGCAGTGGAACGGCAGCGGCGGGAAGGACTACTTCTACCAGAGCGAGATGCCCTACGACGTGCCGGATCAGGGCTCGTGGATGGACGGCTCGGCGCGCGGCTACCCGTCGTTCGCGGTGTCCGGCTCTGCTACCGGCTTCCAGGGGTACGGGCTCGGCGTGTACTGCTTCTTCAGCACCAACAACAGCGTGGTGTCGGACAACGCGTTCACGTCGGCGGCGTCCGGGGCGAGCTGGCACGACCTGGTGACCGTCTCGATCACCAACGCCGGCGCGATCGAGAACGTGATCAACGGGGTCGGCGGTCCGACGCCGTCGAACACGTCCGCGGTGGACGTGACCAGTTATCCGTGAGCAGCGTGAGCACGTAAGCACCGCCTGAGGCTGGACGGGTCCGATGGGGCCCGTCCAGCCGTCTTCCGTGGCGGGTGGGATCAAGGCGGGAACATGGCGGGACCCTGCGCTGTTCACCGCGAAGGTCCCTATGGACAGATCTTCGGAAGGCGGGACGCCATGATGCGGGCGATGGTTCTCCAGGAGTTCGGCAGCGCGCTGGTCCTGACCGAGCAGGAGGTGCCGCAGGCCGGCGCCGGCGAGGTCCTGGTGCGGGTGGAGGCCAGCGGGGTGAACCCGTTGGACACCAAGATCCGTGCGGGCCGGGCCGCGCACGCGCGGACCGCGCTGCCCGCGGTGCTCGGCCTGGACCTGGCCGGGGTGGTCGAACAGGTCGGTCCCGGGGTGAGCGGCTTCGCACCGGGCGACGAGGTGTACGGGCTCACCGGCGGCGTCGGCGATCTGCAGGGCTCGCTCGCCGAGTTCGCCGCGGTCGACGCGCGCCTGCTCGCCCGCAAGCCGCGCAGCATCGATATGCGTGAGGCGGCCGCGCTGCCGCTGGTGGCGATCACCGCGTGGGAGGGGCTGGTGGACCGCGCCGGCGTCCAGCCGGGGCACAAGGTGCTGGTCCATGGCGGCGCCGGCGGGATCGGGCATGTCGCGGTGCAGCTGGCGCGGGCCCGGGGTGCCGAGGTGTACGCGACCGGTTCCGGCGCCAGTCTCGACGTCATCCGCGGGTTCGGGGCCACGCCGATCGACTACACGGTGGGCGACGTCGAGGCGTATGTGGCGGAGCACACCGGCGGTGAGGGCTTCGACATCGTCTTCGACACCGTCGGCGGGGCGACGCTGGACGCCTCGTTCGCCGCGGTGCGCACGTACACCGGGCACGTCGTCAGCGCTCTGGGTTGGGGATCGCACAGCCTCGCGCCGTTGTCGTTCCGCGGTGCCACGTACTCCGGCGTCTTCACGCTGCTGCCGATGCTCACCGGGCACGGCCGGGAGCACCACGGGGAGATCCTGGCGGCCGTGGGCGAGCTGGTCGACCAGGGGCTGCTGCGGCCGCGGCTGGACGAGAAGGTCTACCCGCTGGCCGAGGTCGCCGCCGCGCACGCCGCGGTGGAGTCGGGCGCGCGGGGCGGGAAGGTCGTGGTGAGCGTCCGCGACTGAGGTCCGGCGCGGGCGGGCCGGCCCCGGGCCAACACTCGGCGAAGGGCCGATGAATTCCGCGTTCGAGCAGGTCCCGACCAACTAAGGATGCCCTAAGCTCAGCGGCGAACCCGTTCCGGACGCTCGCCATGATGGGGCTCCCCTTGTCCAAGATCCTGCCCAGACTGGCTTCGCCGAAGGTCGTCCTGCCGCTCACCGCCGTCGTGGTGGCGTCCGCCGCGATCGCCGGCACGGCCCTGCACCACGCGCCGGCCAAGCCGGAGTACGCCGCCGGGCTGCCGTCCGACGCGCTGACCGTCGACGCCTACGACTGCGGCGCCGACTGGACCTCGGCCAAGCCGGGCAAGCAGAACCTGCTCATCGCCAACACCGGGATCGAGACCACCGAGGTGTACCTGGTCGATCCGGGCAGCGGCGCGATCTACGGCGAACTCGTCGGGCTGGCCGCCGGGACCACCGACCAGATGCCGGTGGTGCTCGGCGCCGGCACCTACGCCCTGCGCTGCTGGCCGGCCGACGCCGACCCGGTCACGGGGCCGGCCGTCCACGTCACCGGCAGCGCGTCGGCGGCGATGGCCGGGACCGTGACCCCGGGGGTGCTGCCGGTCTCGCGCGAGGACCTCACAGGGCCGGTGAAGCAGTACCAGGCCTATGTCGAGGGCGGGCTGGGCACGCTGAAGCCGCTGGTCGGCAAGCTCCAGGCCGACCTCGCCGCCGGGAACCTGGACGCCGCCCGCGCCGACTGGCTGCCGGCGCACCAGCAGTACGAGCGGCTCGGCGGCGCGTACGACGCCTTCGGCGACCTCGGCGACGCGATCGACGGACTGCCGGACGACCTGCCGGGCGGTGTCGGCGACTCCGGGTTCGGCGGCTTCCACCGCCTCGAGTACGGACTCTGGCACGGCCAGAGCGCCGCGCAGCTGACCGGGCCGGCCGCCGACCTGGCGAGCTCGGTGGACAAGCTGGCGGCCCAGTTCCCGACCGCGCAGATCGACCCGCTGCAACTGGGGCTGCGGACGCACGAGATCCTCGAGGACGCGGTCCGGTTCGAGCTGTCGGGCCAGAGCGACCAGGGCAGCGGCACGACGCTGGCCACGGTCGAGGCGAACATCGACGGCACGCAGGCGCTGCTGGGCATCCTGCGGCCGCTGCTCACGCCGCGCGACCCGGACCTGCCGCGCATCGACGCGGCGCTGACCCGCCTGCGCACCCTGACCGAGGCGCAGCACCGGGCCGACGGCTCGTGGACACCGCCGGCGCAGCTGACGACGGCGCAGCGGGAGGCGCTGAACTCGGCGGCGGGCGGCGCGGTGGAGCTGCTGGCGCCGGTGGCGACGATCTGCGAGCCGCGGCTGGACAAGTCGTGACGGCCGTGATGTCCGAGCCCGTCCCCCACGACGAAACGTCCGGCCTGAACCAGATCTCACCAGGGAGCATCCGATGACCGCCCCGATCGGCCGCCGATCCCTGCTCCGCGCCGCCGGCATCGGCGGTGCGGCCGCAGCCGCCGCCACCGCCGGGACCGGCGTCGCGCTGACCCGCGACACCGCCTCGGCCGCCGCCGTGCCCGACGGCGCTCCGGCCGCGCCGCCCTCCTTCCGCGGGCCGCACCAGGCCGCGGTGCTGCGGCCGGCCTCGCCGGCGACGATCATGCTGGCGCTGGACGTCACCGCGACCGACAAAACCGGGCTCACCGAGCTGTTCCGCACGCTGACCGCGCGGGCCTCGTTCCTCACCGCCGGCGGGCTGCCGGACCAGGCCGGCGTCGCCGGACCGCCCACCGACTCCGGCACGCTCGGGCCGGAGGTGGCCGCCGACAACCTCACCGTGACGCTCGGCGTCGGCGCCTCATTGTTCGACGACCGCTTCGGGCTGTCCGCGCGCAAGCCCGCCGGGCTGTTCCCGATGCCGGTCTTCCCGAACGACGACCTCGACCAGGCGCAGTGCCACGGCGACCTGAGCCTGCAGCTGTCCGCGGACCACAGCGACACCGTGCTGCACGCGCTGCGCGACATCATGCGCGGCGTCCGCGGCGCCGCGCAGATCCGGTGGCGCATCGACGGTTTCGTCAGTCCGCCCCGGCCTTCGGGGACGCCGCGCAACCACTTCGGCTTCATGGACGGCACCGCCAACCCCGACGTCGCCGACCCGGCGCAGATGAGCCGGCTGGTGTGGGTGGATCCGGCGAAGAACCCGGCGTGGGCGGTCGGCGGGACGTATCTGAGCGTGCGCCTGATCCGGATGCTGACCGAGTTCTGGGACCGGGTCTCGCTCGGCGAGCAGGAGAACATGTTCGGGCGGCGGCGCGGCAGCGGGGCCCCGCTGTCCGGGCACGTCGAGACCGACGCCCCGGACTACTCCAACGACGCCACCGGCGAGACGATCCCGCTGACCAGTCACATCCGCCTGGCCAACCCGCGCACCGCGGCCACCGACGCCTCGCGGATCCTGCGCCGCGGCTACAACTACGACCGCGGCGTGGACCCGAACGGGAACCTCGACATGGGCCTGGTCTTCACGTGTTACCAGCAGGACATCCGGCGGCAGTTCGAGACGGTGCAGAACCGCCTGAGCGGAGAGCCGCTGGACGATTACATATCGCCGTTCGGCGGTGGGTACTTCCTGGTGCTCCCCGGTGTTTCGCCCGGTTCGGACTTCTTCGCCTCGACGCTTCTGACCTGAAGATTCGCAGGTCTCGTGTCACAGAATTCTCATCAGATTCCCAGCGAGTTCACTGCGGTTGTCGAGACTGTCCCCGGAAACAGGCAAGGCCGTCTCTAAGGAAGAGAATCCGATGTCGCAGAGCATGAAACGACTGATCCGCCGGAAGTGGGTCCTGCCCACGGCCGCCGCCGCGGTGCTCGGTCTTGTCGCCACCCCGAGCGCCTTCGCGTCCGGCTACAACTGGCACCACGGCCACGACGGGAGCGGCGACAACCGCACCAGCACGCCGATCAAGCACGTGGTCGTGCTGTTCGACGAGAACGTCTCCTACGACCACTACTTCGGCACCTACCCGAAGGCCGCGAACAACGGCCAGGGCACGCAGTTCACGGCGAAGAAGGACACGCCGAAGTCCAACGGGCTGACCCCGTCGCTGCTGACGGCGAACCCGAACCAGTACAACCCGCAGCGGCTGTCCCCGAGCCAGGCGCTGACCTGTGACCAGAACCACGGCTACACGGCCGAGCAGAAGGCCTCGGACAACGGCAAGAACGACGCCTACGTCCAGAGCACCAACGTAGCCACCTGCACCGGTCAGCCGATCCTGTACGGCGCCCCCGGCCTGGTCATGGACTACTACGACGGCAACACCGTCACCGGCCTGTGGAACTACGCTCAGAACTACGCGATGAGCGACAACGCCTACAGCGACGTGTTCGGCCCGTCGACCCCCGGCGCGCTCAACCTGATCTCGGGCCAGACCTACGGCGCCACCGCGGTGAACTCCACCACCGGCCAGCCGGTCACCGCCTCGTTCATCGGCGCCCCGAACGCCTCCGGCGTCGGCACGCTGTACACCGACGCCGACCCGGCGTACGACGACTGCTCGGACAACGGCCACGCGTCGACCTCGCCGCTGGCCGCGCTGTCCGGCCAGAACGTCGGCGACCTGCTCAACAAGAAGAACGTGACCTGGGGCTGGTTCCAGGGCGGCTTCGCGCCGACCACCGCCGCGAGCGCCTCGGCGACCGGCTACGCGCAGTGCGGCGCCACGCACACCAACATCGGCGGCAACTCCTCCTCCGACTACTCGCCGCACCACAACCCGTTCGAGTACTACAAGTCGACGGCGAACCCGCACCACCTGCCGCCGTCGAAGCCGTCGATGATCGGCAAGAGCGACCAGGCGAACCACCAGTACGACCTGTCGAACTTCACCACCGCGCTGAACACCGGCAACCTGCCGGCGGTCAGCTTCCTGAAGGCGGCGGAGTACCAGGACGGCCACGCCGGCTACTCCGACCCGCTGGACGAGCAGAACTTCATCGCGACCGAGATCAACGCGATCCAGAAGTCCGCGGACTGGAAGGACACGGCGATCATCGTCGCGTACGACGACTCCGACGGCTGGTACGACCACCAGTCCGGCAAGGTCGTCAGCGGCTCGAACACCGCGCTCGACGCCTCCCCGGCCTGCACCGCGGCCACCCCGGCCGCCGGCCAGGCGGACCGCTGCGGCGTCGGCCCGCGCCAGCCGTTCCTGGTGATCTCGCCCTTCAGCAAGCAGAACTACATCAGCCACAACCAGATCTCCCAGGCCTCGATCCTGCAGTTCGTCGAGAACAACTGGTGCCTGGGCCAGGTGGGCAACGGGTCCTTCGACCGCACCGCCGGCTCGATCGACAGCATGTTCAACTTCTGGGACCGCGACGTGCGCAACAAGGTCATCCTGAACCCGACCACCGGCGCCGTCGTCTCGCGCTGGTAGTCACCCCCGCCGTCCGCGCTGGCCGGCGAAGCAGAACCAAAGCCGTCGGCGCCCGGGCCCTCAGAAGGTGTGAGGGTCCGGGCGCCGTGGCGTCATCCCGAAGGATGAGCGGCACAGAGAACTGACGGCCGATGTCCGGGCCCGCTCCGGCGCAGCACGCTGACAGCATGAACCGAACCAGCACACGACGCACGCCGCGCCGAAGGACGCTCTGCCGGGCCGGTGCCGTCACCGTCGCCGCGGCGCTGGTGACGGCCGCGGCCGCGACCGGCGCCGAAGCCGGGGCAGGACGGTCCCCGCTCGACGGCGTGTGGCGGATGGACGGCTACGGCACGGTCCTGGACGTCGAGGGCGGCACCGTCGCGTCCTACGAGACCACCGCCATCAGCTGTCTGCCGGACTTCACCGGAGACCAGGTCGGGGCGAGCGGGCCTGACGGGGATACGACTTTCGCAGTGGGGACCACGCAGTTCACCCTCCGCCCCGAGCGGCACGCGCGGGCGCTCGCGATGACGATCCAGGAGTCGGTGGGCACCCGGCACCTCACGCGCCTGCCCACGCTCCCCGCCCGGTGCTCGCAGCCGACTCCCACCGATCCGCGCACCGTCTTCGACGTCTTCTGGCAGACCTACCAGGAGAACTATCCGTTCTTCGCCGCGCGCGGCATCGACTGGCAGGCCACCGGGAACCGTCTGCGGGCCGAGATCACCCCGACCACGACCGACGCCCAGCTCTTCCAGATCCTCACCCAGGCCTTCGCCCCGCTGAACGACGCCCACACCGCCCTCAGCGACGGCACCACGACGGTCTCGCCGTCCCGGCCCGGCACCATCGATCCGAGCCGCGGCTACGACCTCGAGATCAAGGCCTTCATCCAGGCGCACGACCTCACCACCCCGCTCCAGGAATGGGGGCGCGGCCACATCGCCTACGCGGACCTCCCCGGCGGGATCGGCTACCTGCGCCTGTCCTCGTTCGCCGGTTACACCAGCCCCGACGACAGCGGCGGCTTCTCCGCCGACCAGGCCGAGCTCACCAAGGCACTCGACGCGATCTTCACCCCGGCCCGGACCCAAGGGCCGAACGCCTTGCGCGGCCTGGTCATCGACGACCGCGTCAACGGCGGCGGCTCCGACGTCCTGGCGCTGGACGTCGTCTCGCGCCTGACCGCCACGCCGTACACCGCCTACTGGAAGAAGCACCGCGACGACCCGGGCGACCCGGCCGTGTTCAGCGACCCGCAGCCGATCCGTGTCGGCCCGTCGGACAAGCCGGTCTACCGCGGCCCCATCGCGCTGCTGACCGGCGGCTCGACGGTGAGCGCCGGCGAGACGTTCGCACAGGCGCTGACGGGCCGCTCCCCCGCCCCGGTCCGCATCGGAGAGAACACCCAGGGCTCGTTCTCCGACACGCTGAACCGGGTTCTGCCCAACGGCTGGGAGTTCGAGCTCCCGAACGAGGAGTATCCGGTCTCGCGCACCGGCCCCACCTTCGACATCACCGGGATCCCGCCGCGGATCCGGATCCCCGTGTTCCCGCCGGCCGAGATGGCAGCCGGGAAGGACACGGTGTTCAGCGAAGCGGTCGCGCTGCTCAGCTGTCCGAAGGGCAAGGGCTGAGGACCGGGCCGACCGGGCCGACCAGGCTTACCGGGCCCGGAAGCACCGACAGCCAAGTCATCGGTTCCACAGATCCGCAGACGTCAACCGCCCCGGATCGGCGTACAACTCGGCCCAGTCCAGAACGTCGTCGGCGACGCTCTCCCAGCCGGGAGCGCTCAGCGTGTGGTGACAGCCGGCGGGGTACTCGAGGTAGCTGGTGACCGCCTCCGACTTCCAGTAGCGGCGTGCGGTCGCCTCCACCGAGTCCGGCGGCACACTGCGGTCCGCACCGCTGCCGACCAACAGCAGCGGGGCCCGCAAGGACGAACGGTAGTCGATCGTCAGAGGATCGGCGCGACGAGACGGCCGTGCGCCGGTGAAGACCCGCCCACGCACTCGCCGTTCGGGAATCCGCGGCGGGTTGACGGCGACGCCTGCCACGCCGTACCCGCGATCGAGCAGCAACTGCACGATCACCCCGCCGAAGCAGTGCCCGATCAAGACCGGAGGCTGCGGCACCGTCAGCAGGAGCCGCTCGTAGTAGGTGACGACCGACGCGACCTGCGCCCAGTCGCGCGGCCCGACGCAGTCGGCGGACGGCGGAAGCGGGGCACCGGTGGCGATGACGCTGTATCCGCGCGCGGTGTAGCGGGACATCCAGCCCTGCCAGTCCAGGGTCGTGACACAGGTGCCGCCGATCAGCACGACGGTCTCCGGATGCGGCTCGGAGTTCATCACGCGGCCTCGGCCCGCGAGGCGGTGGTCTCCCGGGAACGGGCCGCCGCGATGTCGACGCGCGAAAGGCCGCCGCGCGGCCGGCGCAGCTGCGCGATGCGCTCCTGGCTCGTCGTGCCGCCCCAGATGCCGTGCTCCTCGCCGACGGCCAACGCGAACCGCGCGCACTCCTCGCGCACCGGACAGGCGTCGCACAACTCCTGGGCGAGCCGTTCCCGCTCGCGCCGGGCGAACCCGCGCTCGCCAGAAGGCGAGAAGAACCGTGCGCTGTCGGCACCCCTGCAGGCGGCGGACTCCTGCCAATCCCACAACGCGGCTATCGGCCGCAGCCCTGAACCGTTCATGGTCATGATCCCTTCTGACGCTGTCACCGCGAGGTGTCGTGGTTCCCACGTGTGGATCATGCTAAGAAGCGGCAGGTGGAGCTGGCTTCCGTCATATGACTCGTGCTGTTTCGGCAGATGGCCGGCGACCGGGGCGCGGCACGGGCCGGTCTCACGCCCCGCTCAGTCATTCGACCGTCAGTGAGCCGCCAGTCCGGTCACCGGCACCGCCAAGGAGCAGGCGCTGGCGCGCCCGCGCACCTGGCCGAGGGCGGCTGGAACGCGGCCCTGGCCGGGCTGATCGAGGGGACGCCCGACGAGGCGATCCTGCACAACCAGATCATGTTCGTCCGCCCGCTTCCCACCTTCGTCTCACGCCGGGTGGTGCTGGCCGGCGACGCCGCGCACGGCCTCTCGCCGCACATCGCCGCCAGCGGCACCCTCGGCGTCGAGGATGTCGGCGTGCTGGCTCGCGCCCTTGCCGATAACTGCGGCGACATCGCGTCCGCACTGAAGGAGTACGACGCGGATCGCCGCGTGCGCTACGAGGGCGTCCGCGAGCACTCGCGCGCCGTCGAGAGCGCCGACGACGCGCCTTCCTACGCCGAGCACTACGCGGCGTTCAGCCACTGGATGCTCGCCGAACCCCCGCGAGGCGGCTGAAGCGCGGCGAGCCGGGTTCCAGGGGAAGCCTGACGGCGCGGGCGGTGAAGCTGATGGCGTGGTACCAGCCGCAGACCATCAAGAGGTCGAGGATCTGCTCGTCGGTGAACTCCGCGGCGAGCCGGGACCAGAGTGCGTCGTCGATGTCGTTGGCGTCGTGCAGGGCGTCTGCGGCGTCGAGGAGCAGGCGGTCGCGTTCGGCGGTCCAGCAGGGATCGGCGCTGTCCCCTTCGGTGATGGACGCGATCTGGTCGTCGGTGAGGGCGGCGCGATCGGCGAAGTAGGCGACGTGCACACCCCACTCGTATTCACAGCCGCAGCGCGCGCAGGTGCGGTCGATGAGGATCTCGCGGTCGCGCAGGCTGAGGGTGAGGCGGCGGCTGAGGACGTGGCCGCCCCAGCCGTGGAGCGCCTCGGCGAGCGGGAGGCTGCGGGCATAGGTGCGGAACAACGCGATCGGCTCTTGGCCGCCGGGCATCATGCGCCGCAACAGGTCGGCGGCCTGGTCGGAGTACGGCGGTGAAAGCGGTGGGATCCGGGCGGCCATGGTGGTCGGCTCCCTTCGGGGTTCCGTGGAAAACGCTTCGATTTTAGAAGCATTGAGGGCGAGAGTAGTGTTTCTGGTTCCGAAGCGCCACCCCCTCGCACACCCGCGAAAGGACACCCCGCATGACCGCCGCACCCTCCGGCGCCCCGCGCCCCGGCCGCCCGGTCCGCGGCTCCTCCAGCGGCCGTCCGCTGATGGCCGCGCTCGACTTGTTCGGCCGACGCTGGGTGCTGCGCGTCATCTGGGAGCTGCGGGAAGAGGCGCTGGGCTTCCGGCCGTTGCAGGCGCGGTGCGACGGCATGTCGTCGAGCGTCCTGCACCAGCGCCTGACCGAACTGCAGGAGAGCCTGCTCGTCGAGCGCGACGCCGCCGGGGCCTACCGGCTCACGAAGCTCGGCGATGACGCGCGCGACGAGCTGCGCGGGCTGGTCCGCTGGTCCGAACGCTGGGCGAGTGCTTTGGAGGAGGATGCGCGGGACGAGGACGCCGCCGGCGAACGCTGATCTGGTGGAAGTCGCGTCATGAAACGGGGATTCGGCCGTCTCTTCATGTATGAAAGAGCCCCGCTACATGGTCCGGCTGGCCTTCCGCGTCCGCGCTGACAGCGTCGCCCGCATCGGCTATCTGTTCCCGGCCGCGTACTTCTCCACCGGGGAGCACGCTGAGCGGTTCGGGATGTGCCTGTGGGCCACGCGGCACCGCGATGTCGTGGCCCTGCACGTGTTCCCGCCGGTGAGCGGCCGCAGCCTCGCGCCGGACGGCTGGTCGATCGCCGAGCCGGTGCACGTCGACTGCCGGTCGCTGCCGCGCCGCCGGGTGCCGGCGATCGCCGTGGCGCCCGGCGGCGCGATGTGGTTGCAGGGAGCCGATCAGCCGTGGTGGATGGCCAAGGCGTAGAACCCGACCTTGGCGCCGACGCTGTCGTCGCTGCCGGAGCTCTGGTCGTAGTCACCGGCCTTGAAGTACATGCCGTAGCCGTTGAACGTGGAGGAGGCGGTCCAGGTCTGGGCCGCGCCGCCGTTGAGCGACAGGCTGATGGTGCTGCCGCTCAGGCCGATCACGTAGCTCCACTGCGTGCCCACCGGCACGTTGCCGACCTTGTAGAGCACCTCGTTGCCGCCGGCCGGGGTCTGCTCGATGGCCATCTTGATGTCGCCGTTGGCGTAGTAGAACAGCTCCAGCAGCGGCTTGGTCGAGCCGCCGGAGCCGAGGTGGATCTGGCCGACGCAGACGTGGTCGGGCACCTGCGTGACCTTCAGCGTCGCGCTGAGGGTGTTGGTGGTGCCCGCGGCGAACCAGTTCGCCGCCGCGCCGCTGGAGTCCATCTCGCGCAGTTCGGAGCGCGAGTAGTTGGAGTTCGGGGTGGTGACGCCGTTCTCGGGGTCCCAGAACGTCATCGCGCCGTCGGTGGAGTCGGTGTAGAAGTACGAGTCCTGATACCCGTTCGGCCCTTCGAGCTGCGCGGGCAGGATCGTGGTGGGCGAACCGGGCGAGCCGGTCGGCTCCTGCAACTCCCACAGCGACAGGTCGAAGTTGCCGCCGGGCGCGACCGAGGTGCTCAGCCCGCCGCCGCCGGTGCTGCCGCCGGAGGGCAGCGTCCACTGCTGGTTCGCGGTGCCGGTGCAGCTCCATATCTGGGCCTGCGTACCGGATCCGCCGTAGCCGGTGTCGTCCAGGCACTTGCCGGAGTTCGGGTTCAGCAGCTCGCCATTGGACTGCGGGACCCACTGCTGGGCGCCGGTGCCGTTGCAGTCGTAGAGGTCGACGGCCGTGCCGTTGGCGGTACCGGCGGACTTCACGTCCAGGCACTTTCCGAGCACCTGCAGCGTGTTGCCGGTGCTGTCCACGCTCCATTGCTGCGCACTGGTGCCGTTGCAGGAGTAGACCTGCACGGGATTGAGGTTGGTGGTGACCGCGCCGCGGTCGTCCAGGCACAGTCCCTGGTACCCGGTGACCTGGCCGGTAGCGTTTCCGGCGGAGGCCGGAGCGGCGAGCGCCAGGCTCGTCCCGGCGATGGTCAGCACGGCGCCGAGCATCCCGGCGGCGAGGGACCTGAGACGGTGGCGGCGCGACGGGTTGCCTCGCGCCCGGTGGGGCCGGGCGATTCTGGTGATCCTGGTCATTGCGGAACTCCCTTTCCGAGCCAGTGCCTGTGCAGAGGTGGGGTGCCCGAACAAGAAGGGTGCCGTGCGAGTGAATTCACATACATGAATGAGCTTTACGTAGGTGAACGGCGCACACGATAGGAAACGGCAGCGGCCTCGTCAATGCTTTGCGGCAGGCAGTCGGCGTAACCCGTGCGGCCCAGTCACCGCTTGCCGGCCCCGAGCGCCGGGCACTAGTGCGGGGAGTCACACCCCATTCGTCCCTGGAGCCATGGTGAACGGTCGCGTCGGCAAACACCGCAACATCCTGCTGGTCTGGTTCGTCTGGCCGCTGATCACGCTCGGGATCTACCACCTGGTCTGGTACTACAAGATCAACCGGGAGGCCGAGGACTTCGACGAGCGGATCGAGGTCAGTCCGCTCATCGCGCTGCTCGCCATCGCGATCGGGTGGATCATCATCGTCCCGCCGTTCGTCTCGGTGTACCGGACCGGCGGGCGGATCGCGGCGATGCAGCGGGCCGCGGGCCTGCCGGGTAGTTGCAGCGGCGTGATCGGGCTGATCCTGGTCTTCTGCGCCGGATTGCAGTCGCTGTACTACCAGCACGAGTTGAACCAGATCTGGAAGCACTATGGCGATCCGCCGGAGGGCAGCGTGGTCCCGCTCGCGGTGGACGCGGGTACGGCGCCGCCGCCGATGTGACCCGTAGCCTGGTGGTGCCAAGCCCAGCATGAACTCGCACTCCTGTCGCCGGCGGTCTGCTCGCCAGAATGATCGTCATGAGCGATGCGCGAGAGCAGATGAAGGCAGTCGTCATCCCCGAGTTCGGGGAGGCGGAGGTGCTGCGCCGGGTGGTGACCGCGGTGCCCGAGCCCGGTGCCGGGCAGGTGTCGATCGACGTGGCGTACGCCGGCGCCAACTTCGCCGAGGTGCTGTACCGGCGCGGCGTGGTGGACGTGCCGCTGCCGTTCGTGCCGGGCATCGAGGTGTCGGGGCGGGTGCGGGCGATCGGGGAGGGTGTCAGCGGGCTCACGGTCGGCCAGCCGGTGGCCGCCCTGACGATCGTCGACAGCGGCGGGTACGCCGAGGTCGCCGTCACCGACGCCGCCCTGGTGGCGCCGCTCGCCGACGACGGCTCCGCGCTGGACCCGGCCACCGCCGCCGCGCTGCCGTCCAACAGCACCACGGCCTTCCTGGTCCTGGACCAGATCGCCCGGCTCGCCCCCGGCGAGAGCGTGCTCGTGCACGCCGCCGCCGGCGGGGTCGGCAGCCAGCTCGGGCAGGTCGCGCGGCTGCTCGGCGCGGGCCGCGTGGTCGGGACGGTCGGCAGCGCGGCGAAGGTGGAGGCGGCCCGCGGCTTCGGCTACGACGAGGTGATCCTGCGCGACGACCTCGCGGCGGCCGGGCAGTTCGACGTCGTCGTGGACATGGTCGGCGGCCCCGCGCGCCAGGGCAGCCTGGACCGCCTGGCCCCGCTGGGGCGCCTGGTGGTCATGGGCAACGCCTCGGGCGCGGAAGACGTCGGCATCTCCGCGAACGAGCTCTGGTTCAGCAACAAGACCGTCTCCGGCTTCAACCTCGCCGCGTACTCGGCCGTGCACCCCGACCGCGCCGGCCAGGCGCTGCGGCGCGCGGTCCGGGCCGCGAGCGAGGGCACGCTGCGGGTGCAGGTGGAGACGGTGCCGCTGGAGCAGGCCGTCGAGACGCACCGGCGGATCGAGTCGGGGGCGACTACCGGCAAGCTGGTGCTGGACGTGGCAGGTTCCTGACAGCGTTCCCGGCAGCTCCCTCAACCGAGGGTCGGCGGCTCCCACAAGGCGTACTTGACCATCGCCTTCACCGCGGCGGAGGACGGCGTCAGCCGGATCCCGGCGTTGCGCAGCGCGACGGCGAGGCGGCCCTGGAGCTGCTGGCCGATGCGGCCGGTCCGACGGGCCGCGCCGACCACCGCCTGGGTGCGGGGACGGCGCTCGCGGTCGTAGCGGACCAGGGCCGCGTCGATCGTCGGCTCGGAGTCCAGATACGCGGCGAGGCACACCGCGTCCTCCAACGCCTGGGAAGCACCCTGGCCGAGGTGAGGGGTCATGGCGTGGGCCGCGTCACCGACGAGGACCACGCGGTCGGCGACGTAGGCGGGCAGCGGAGTGCGCAGCTCGTAGACGTCGTGCTGGAGGACGGCACCCGGCTCGGTCGCGTCGAGCAGCGCCGGGATCGGGGCGTGCCAGCCGCCGTGCCGGCGCGCCACCTCGGCGAGCGGGTCGCCGTGGCGCACGCCCTCGCCGGCGTTGGCCGCCGAGTGCCATTCGACGCGGCCGCCGGGCAGGCGGGTCGATCCGAATTCGGCACCGTGGCCCCAGGTCTGGTCGATGTCGACCTCGGTCCGCACCGGGACCGACGTCACGCCGCGCACCACCGTCGTGCCGGCGTAGACGGCGCCGGGGTGGTCCGGGAACAGCTGTGCGCGCACGCGGCTGTGGACGCCGTCGGCGGCGACCACGAGATCCACGGTCTGCGAGGTGTCGCCCGAGCCGGCGAGGCTGAAGCAGACTTCTGCGGCGTCCGCTTTGCGTACCACATGGTGCACCGTGACACCGGTGACAAGGCATCCGTCGGGCAGCGCGGAACGCAGCGCCCGATGCAGGTCGGCCCGCAGGAAGCTGTAGACCGGCGAGCCGAGGACACGCGCACCCGCCTCGGCGTCCAGATGCGACAGCCATGCCCCCGCGGGGACTCGGATCCCGCCGGCGCCCTGCGCCGCGCCGACGGCGCGCACCGCGTCGCCGACACCGAGCACGTCCAGCGCGCGCATCCCGTTGGCCTGCACCGAGATGCCGGCGCCGGCGTCGTCCAGGACCGCCGCGCGTTCCAGAACAGTGACCTGCCAGCCGACGCGCCGCAGGCCGATCGCCGTGGCCAGTCCGGCTATGCCGCCGCCCACCACCATCGCCGCCTTCATCGCCCCACCCCTTTCTTCTACATCTGTAGAACTCTCTACAGATGTAGAAGCTACGCTACAGATGTAGAAACCACAAGCGACCGCCCCAGGGAGCCCGCGGAATGCCGACCGACCAGCGCGATCGCCGCGCGCTCCTCGCCGACGCGGCCATCGACCTGCTCGCCGAGGAGGGCATGCGGGCCCTGACGCACCGCGCCGTGGACACCCGCGCCGCACTGCCGCTGGGGACCACGTCGGCCTACTTCCGCACGCGGCAGGCCCTGCTGACGGCGATCGTGAAGCGGCTGTCCGATCTGGACCGGGAGGACCTGCGGCGGGGCGGACTGGACCTGCCCTCCCAGCCGGCGGTGTCGGAACCGAAGCCGAGGCCGGAGCCGAGGCCGGAGCCGAAGCCGAGACGGGAACCGGCCGGGTCAGAGCCGAAGCCGGAGCCGGCCGCGCCCGTCGCACCGGCCGCGCCGACCATGCCGGCCGACCTCGCCGCCGTGGCCGAGGCCACCGCGGCCTTCATCGACCTCTCGCTGTCGCGCACCCGCAACCGCGCGCTGGCCCGCTACCACTGCCGCATGGAGTCGATCACGCAGCCGGATCTGCGCGCCCTACTGGCACCGCACGAACAGGCCGCCTTCCGGCAGACCCGCGACCTGTTGGCCCACCATGGGGTCCCCGACCTCGACAGCCGGGCCCGCGCGTTCGTCGCCGCCGTCGACGGACTGATCTTCGAGCGTCTCGTCGGCGGCTCCCCCGAGACGCCGGGCACCGCGGAGAACCGTGCGGAGCTCACGAAGACCGTCCGGGCCCTGCTGGCCGGCGCGACAGCGCGCTGAGATGGACACGGCCGCGGCGGGCACCGGGACCCGCAACCGGGCAGCGTGGGTCGCCATGGTGTGGGGCGTGCTGTTCGCGGTGCCCAGCTTCGTGTGGGCGACCGGGCACACCGCCGGCGCCACGTCCACTGTCTCGCCCGAGCTCGTCGCGAAGGCGCGGGACGGGGTGACCTGGTTCCTCGCCGTGCTGTGGCTGAGCGGGTTCCTCAAGCTGTTCGCGAGCGCCGTCGCTCTGGCGTTGACGCGGCAGCGCGGCACCCGCGTCGGGCGGTTCGCCGTGTTCTGCGGCTCCGGGGCTGCGGTCCTGCTGGCCGGTCACGGGCTGCTGTTCGTCATCGGCGGCGCGCTGGTGGAGTCCGGAGCGGTGCACGCGAAGCCCGATGCCGTCGCACTGCTGCGCTGGTACCTGTACCTGTGGGGACCGTACTTCATGGTCGGCGGGCTGGCGTTCGCGATGGCGACGCTCTGGTACCTGCGCCAGGCTGCGGATCGGGCACGGTTTGCCGACCAGATACAGATCGGGCGCTACGCGCGGGCCGGCGCGATCGGCGGCGCGCTGGTGGTGCTGCTCTCGACGCTGTCCGGGCTGGGGTAGGCCGGCACCGGATCAGCGGTCTGGCTCGACCAGCTTCTCCAGCGCGGCGAAGCACTCTTCCATCGACTTCGCCATGTCGCCGGATTCACTGCGCACCCACTGCGCGAACGCTGAGCGGAACACGGCGATGCCCGCGTCCGCCGCGAGCCGGGCGTCCGGGTCGGCGACGCCGCGCTCGCGCAGGCCGTCGGCGAGGGCCAGGGCGATCCGCGCCATCTTGGCGACCTCGCGCTCCTGCAGTTCCGGGTGCGCGTCGATGATGCCCTGGCGGAGCCGGGACGCGTCGTGGCGCTCGTCGAAGAAGAGCGCGACCGAGGTGACCGCGGCGTGGACCGCGGCCATCGGCGGGGCGTCGGCGGGGGCGGCGGCGAGGGCCTCGACCATCGTCGACCGCAGCAGTTCGCCGCCCTGGAACAGCACCTCGCGCTTGTCGCTGAAGTGGCGGAAGAAGGTGCGCTCGGTCAGGCCGGCGCGCTCGGCGATCTCCGCGACCGTCGTCTGGTCGTAGCCCCGTTCCACGAACAGGTCCATGGCGGCTTGTTCGAGACGTCCTCGGGGGTTCAACGGCCAGCGACTCATGGCCCCCATAGTAGTTGATGACAGCGACTGACATCAGTGCTAGCGTTGGTGATGTCAGAAACTGTCATCACTGGCCTGGGAGGCCCTCATGCGTGTTCTCGTCACCGGCGCGTCCGGACACATCGGTTCGGCCGTCGTCCCCGATCTGCTCCAGGCCGGCCACCAGGTCGTCGGGCTCGCCCGCAACGACGCCGCCGCCGAGCGGATCGCGGCCCGGGGCGCCGAGGTGCACCGCGGCGACGTCTTCGACCCGGACAGCTACCTCGACGCCGTGGCCGCCGCCGACGGCGTCATCCACCTCGCCTACGACCACTCCTTCACCGACATGGCGGCCGCGGCGGCCGAGGACCTGCGCGTGGTCCGGGCCATGGGCGAGCGGCTGGCCGGCACCGGCAAGCCGCTGGTCGCCACCACCGGCACCCTGATGCTGGCGATGCGCGCGCCCGGCGTGCTCGGCCTGGAGGAGCACGCGCTGCCCGGCGGCCCGCGCATCGACACCGAGAACGCGCTCGTGGCCCTGGCCGAGCGCGGTGTCCGCACCTCCGTGGTGCGCCTGGCCCCGCTGATCCACAGCGACCTGGACCACCACGGCTTCGGCCCGACCCTGATCCGCGTCGCGCGCGAGAAGGGCGTGGCCGGCTACCTCGGCGACGGCGCCAACCGCTGGCCGGCCCTGAACACCCGGGACGCGGCGCGCATCTACCGGCTCGCGCTGGAGTCGGCGCCCGGCGGGACCCGGCTGCACGGCGTGGAGAGCGAGGGCTACACCTTCCGCGAGATCGCCGAGACCATCGGCAAGCGGCTCGGCGTCCCGACCGCGTCGATCCCCGCCGACGAGGCGGCCGCGCACTTCGGCTTCCTGGGCGGGCTCGTCGGCCTGGACAACCCCACCTCGAACGAGTTCACCCGCAAGACCCTCGGCTGGGAGCCGGAGCACGTGGGCCTGATCGAGGACCTGGAGCAGGACCACTACTTCGTCGAGCAGTAGAGCCGGAGCGGAAACACAAAGGCACCGGCCCCGACGCCTCCCTCAAAGCGTCAGGGCCGGTGCCCTCTTTCCTCCCGGTCAGGTCAGGAAGTCGTCACCGCGGTGTCGTCGATGACGGAGTTGGTGGTCCCCCCGCTCGTGTCGGTCTCCGAGCCGGTGAACTTCACCGTGATGGTCTGGCCCGCGTAGGCCGACAGGTTCGCGGTCTGCTGCGAGTAGCCCGAGGCGGCGTTCAGGTTCGAGAACGAGCCGACCGTCGCGAGCACGGTCCCGGAGGAGTTCAGGACCTGCACGGTGAACGTGTCCGGCTTCGCCGTGGTGGTGTTCTCCGTGGTGTCGATGTGCAGCCAGTAGGTCAGCGTCGCGGAGCAGCCCGCCGGGATCGTCACAGCCTGCGAAGCCGTGTCGGTGTCCTTGCTGCCGTTGCCGTTGAACCACGCGATGTACGAACCCGAATGCGCCGGCTCGGCCGAGGTGGCCTTGGTGATCGGCGTGTACCCCAGGGTCGAGGTCTGGGTCCACGAGGTCGCACCGGACTCGAAGCCCGGGTTCGCCAGCAACTGCGCCGGGGTGCAGCCGCCACCGCTGGTCGGGTTCACCGTCAGCGTGTACGTGGCGGTGTGGGTCCCGGACGCGGCGGTGCCGCTGACGGTGATGGTGTACGTGCCGGTAGCCGTCGTCGAGTTCGTCGCCACGCTCAGCGTCGAGCTGCCCCCGGAGGTGACCGAGGACGGACTGAAGCTGACCGTGGAACCCGCCGGGCCGCCGGTGGCGCTCAGGGCGACCGACTCGGCGCTGCCCGCGGTCACCGCGGTGGAGATGGAGGCGGTCGCGGTGCCGCCGGCGGTGACGGAGCCCGACGCCGGAGACGACGAGATCGAGAAGTCGTTGGTGGGAGGCGGCGTGGAGGCCGAGGCCGGGCTCCAGTAGTCGCCGGCCATCACGATCATGACGAGGGTCTTGATGGTCTCGCCGTAGTAGCCGTCACCGTAGGGGTTGGTCTGCAGGTAGTTCCAGATCGTGTCGGTCCACGCCTGGTCCCCGGCGGCCATGGCGGACGGGCCGATCGAGTCCCCGGCCTCCTCGGCGACGTCCGAGGTGTTGTAGCCGGTGCAGTTCAGGTTCAGGTGCGGGTAGACGTTGGCCGGGTTGGAGCCCGAGACCTTCTTGGCGCACGCCGACCACTTCTGCGCCTCGCTCAGCTCGAACGAGGCCACCGAGGAACCGTTCAGCAGCGCGTCGGTCCCCATGTGCCACGGCACGCGGATGGAGTTGTAGCCGACGATGTTGTCCGGCTGGTCCTCCTGGTAGTTCGCCGGGGCCGGCTTCGGGCTGCTGCCGTCGGCGCCGACGACGAAGTCGGACAGCAGGCCGTAGGAGGACGAGTAGTTGCTCACCAGCGAGCCGTCCACGGCCTCGGTCCGGGATATGACCTTGTTCCAGTCGTGCGAGGGGTCGTACGCGGCGTAGGCCCGCAGGTGGTCGATCATGTGGTCCGAGGGCCGGGTGTCGGTGTTCGGGCCGTCGTCCTCGCACTTGAGATGGCCGTCCGGCGCCACGTTGTGGTTCCAGAAGTTGGTCAGCCAGGTCTCGGCGTCGCTGCTGTAGCCGCCCCACTGCTCGTCGGCCAGGATCAGGCCGTAGCCGATGTCCAGGTCGCCGTCGGTGGCGCCGTCCGGCGTGCCGCCGCTGTAGTACTTGCAGGTCTTGCCGTCGAGCTGCCACTGCATCATGCCGTACTGGTCTTCGTGGTCCTTGACCAGCTGCCACAGGCCGTTGAACTCGGTCTGCGCGCTGGCGTCGTACCCGGCCATCAGCGGCACGATGTTCATGCCGTAGCCCTGGCCCTCGGAGACCGGCCCGTTGTTGGTGGCGTCGCCGTCGCCCTTGGTGGACACGTAGTACTCGTTGCTGGCACAGCCGTGGACGAGGTACGTGGACTTCCAGGAGTTGTACTGCTTCTCCACGGCGGCGTCGCGCGTGGCCTGCGAGGCCGACGGCATGATGCCGACCTTGTACGTCTGGTGCTGGGGGAAGGCGTAGTTGGGCCCGGCGGCGCTGACCGGGGCGGAGTGCGCGACGGCGATCGCCACGACTCCGGCCAGGGTGCTGATTCCGGTCGCCAGGCTGAGCACACGCTGAGAGCGGCGCTTCACAGTGGTCGATCCTTTCTGGGGGTGGGGGTGGGGGGTGTCAGCTGGTCTGCAAGGCGGTGTCGTCGACCACGAAGGTGGTCGTGCCCCCGCTGGTGTCGGTCTCGCTGCCGGTGACCTTCAGGGTGATCGTCTGGCCGGCGTAGGCCGACAGGTCGGCCGTCTTCTGCGAGTAGCCCGAGGCGGCGTTCAGGTTCGAGAACGACCCGACGGTCCCGAGCACCGTTCCGGAGGAGTTCAGGACCTGCACGGTGAACGTGTCCGGCTTGGCCGTGCTGGTGCTCTCGGTGGTGTCGATGTGCAGCCAGTACGTCAGCGACGCACTGCACCCGGCGGGGATCGCCACCGACTGCGCGATCGTGTCGGTGTCCTTGCTGCCGTTGCCGTTGAACCACGCGATGTACGAACCCGAGTGCGCCGGCTCGGCCGAGGTGGCCTTGGTGATCGGGTCGAACCCCAGCGTCGAGGTCTGGGTCCACGAGGTCCCCCCGGACTCGAAGCCCGGGTTCGCCAGCAACTGCGCCGGAGTACAGCCGCCGCCGCCCGAAGACGTGACCGTCAGCGAGTAACTCGCGGTGTGCTTGGCCGACGGCGCGGTACCCGTGATGGTGATCGGATACGTGCCCGCCGGAGTGCTCGCCGCGGTCGAGATCGTCACGGTCGACGACCCGCCGGCCGTCACCGAGGCCGGGCTGAACGCCGCGGTGGCGCCGGTCGGCAGACCCGAGGCGGTCAGCGTGACGGCCTCGGCGGTTCCGCTGGTCAGGGCGGTGGAGACGGTCGCGGTGGTCGAAGAACCCTGCGCCACCGAACCGGAGGCCGGCGAGTCGGAGATCGAGAAGTCGTTCGGGGCGCCGGTTCCGGTGCCCGCGACCACGTCGGTCTTCGCCGCGTTCCAGCCGGACAGGCTCACGACCGGGGTCGCGCCCTGCAGGTCGGAGGACTTGAAGGTGGCGGTCAGGGTCTCGGACTCCCCCGGCCACAGCGTGACGTCGTTGTCGCTCCAGACCGCCGAGGTCACCTCGTTGTCGCCGGACAGCTCCGAGCCGGAGGCGGTCCCGCGCCGCAGGTCCGCGCGGAGCAGGAAGCCGACGGCCGGCGTCGTGGAGTTGTTGGTGACGGTCACCGTGACCAGGCTGTCGGCGCCGTTCGGGCCGGCCTGGCTGGTGGTCGCCGCCGTCGCGGACACCGTGGCGGCCGGCAGGTTCTGCAGGGCGCTGAGGTTCGCGTAGGAACTCATCGTGGCCTGCGGGTTGCCGCCGCCGGAGGGGATGGTCGAGCCCCAGTTGACGGCGTCCGGCGTGGTCGAGTCCCAATAGACGTTGCGGTCGACCACGGTGCCGTTCTGCTTGACCAGCAGCTCGACGAAGTAGACCGTGCCGGAGCCGCTGGGCAGCTTCGGCGTGAGCACCTTGTTCTGCACCTTCTGGGAGGCCAGCGACAGCGAGCCGGAGGTCTGGTCGTCCAGCAGGGAGCCCGCGGTGTTGTAGACCTTCGACTCGACGGTCACGCCGGACTGCGTCTGGCCCGACAGGTTGTCGACGGTCACGGTGTGGTTGTCGAGGGTGTAGATCGCGTGCAGCGTGCGGTTGGCCTCCTGCGCGCCGAAGTACGCGCCGGCCTGGTCGTAGTCGTTGTTGTAGAGCGACCACAGCAGCGTCGGCCAGCCCTTGTTCATCTGCCAGTAGATGGTGCCGGTCGAGGGCTGGGTGGCGTTGGTGGAGTGGGCGATGTAGGCCTCGAACTGCGCCCGGGTGTCCTCGTAGTTCTGTGCCTGCGCCTCCTGGACGTACTGCGCCAGGCTCGACCAGGCTCCGAAGCGCTTGGAGACGGCCTGGTCCAGGTTGTAGAGCGTGCCGAACGCGTAGCCGCTGTGGCTGGTGCCCTCATAGTTCGCGTGGTACTGGTTGGCGGCGGTGGTCTGCCACAGCGCCGACTGGTCCGAGGAGGACAGGAAGCGGTTGATCGAGTCCAGCGTCGGGACCGTGTCGCCGGCACTCTGCTCGGAGTCGAAGCCCCAGGCGCCGCCGGCGTTGGTCAGCGTGGAGTCGCCGGAGGGGTAGTGCGAGGTGTCGTACCAGTAGTTCGACGGGACCCAGTCATAAGGACCCTCCTTCTCCCCCGACACCCCGAGCTGGGAGCTGGAGTTGTACTCGGCGGAGGAGACGAACGGACCGGGGAAGTCGGCCGCGGCGAAGCCGTTCAGGGCCTGGGATTCCTGCGTCGAGGTCGGGTTGTTGTCGCTCCACTGGAAGCTGAAGATGCTCGGGTGGTTGCGCCAGATCGCGCCCTGGGTCGTCGCCGTGTTCTGGTACACGGTGCCGGCCGAGCCGCTGTTCTCCCACTCGTCGCAGCACTGGTAGCCGACGTTGACCAGGATCCCGGCGGCGTCCATCTGCTGGTAGAAGTCCGGCGGCATGAAGTGCCCCTCCAGCCGGATGGCGTTCAGGCCCATGGACTTCATCAGCGCGATCTGCTGCGCGGTGTCCGCCGGGTCGTAGCGCAGGAACAGGTCGGGGTCCCAGCCGCCGCCGCGGATCACCAGCGGCTGACCGTTGATGCCGAACTGGCGCACCCCGGAGGTCGCGGCGCTCCCGGACCCGACCAGGGACGACTGCACGGTGCGGACGCCGAAGGTCTCGGAGGTCGAGTTCAGCACGGTCGAGTTCTGCGCCACGGAGGTGGCCAGCGTGTAGAGCGGCTGCGCACCCATCTGGTAGGGCCACCAGATCTTCGGCGAGGACAGCGTCAGCGCCGGGTAGTTCGCCGGCGCGAAGGTGACGGTCGAGGTCGCGTTCGCGGCGACCGTGACGTTCTGCGTCACCGAGATCGGCGTGCCGCCGCCGGGCGGGGTGACGGTGGCGGTGACCGCGCCGGTCTGCGAGGAGCCGGTGACGTTGACCACCGAGGCCTTCACCGTCAGCGCGCTGCTGGACAGGTTGGCCGCGGTGCTCTGGTTCACGTGCGCGTCGTCGACGATCAGCGGGCCGCCGGACTCCAGCTGGACCGGGAACTGGATGCCGGTGTTGTTGTCCGGCGGGATCTGGCTCCAGTCGACGTTGTCCAGCGTGAGCATCGAGTTCGGGTTGTTCGGGTGCATCTCGATGGCCAGCGAGTTGGTGCCCGACACCAGCTTGGAGGTGATGTCGAAGACGTTCTTGTCGTAGTCGCCGGTGACGGTCGAGGACGAGGCGACCTGCGTGCCGTTGACCCAGACATCGGCCGAGCCGACGACGCCGTTCAGGACCAGCCGCGCGCCCTGGCCGCTGGCCGGCGCGGTGAAGTCGGTGCGGTACCACCACGGGACCGAGAACTGCGCGATGGTGTCGGGGCCGACCTTGGTCATCTGGCCGAAGCAGGTCTTCATGTTCGTGGAGAAGTAGACGTTCGGGCAGGTGCCGTTCTGCAGCAGGGCGTTGATCTCGGTGCCCGGTGCTCCCCCGCCGTCGTTGGCGACGGTGAGCCACCCGGAGGTGGAGAAGCCCGGCGTGGAGATCTTCGCGCCGCCCTGCGTGGCGGTCGAGCTGGTGAGGACCTTCCAACCGGTGGCCGCGCCGAGGTTCTGGACCGCGGACGAGCCGGTCGCGGGGTCCACGGCGACGGCGGTGGCGGCGGGCGCGACGGAGCGCGCGCTCAACGCCTCTTGAGGACTGCTGCCGGCCGTCGCCATCTGGACGGTGGCGGCCAGGACGGTGCAGACGAGCGCGGCGGCCCCGAAAACGCGGGCCTTGGAGCGGCGTGTGCGGATCGTGTCAATGGATCTCATGCCCGGCTCCTCGTGGGCTTGGCGGGTGACGCGGGATGCGACGGTGCTGGAGCGGTGCGCGATGGAATTAGGAAAGCTCCCTAACGAGATCGGGGCGTACGCTACTCACCCTCCGACCAGGTCGTCAAGAGTCTGCGAAAGGTCCTTAACCAGATTTGGTGGAGCACGGCCCCGCACCCCGATCGGAGTAGCGCGATCCCGGCTCCCCCGCTCAGCCGGCACCCGGTTCCGCGCCCAAGGGATGGGTCACTCTCTGGTGGGTATCTGCTCGCGCGCCGTGAGGTCGTCGGAAAAGCGGGCATGGAGGATGCGGGCATGAAGGTCTGTCGCAGGTCGTGGATCGCCGGGATGGCGCTGGGCGTGGTGTCCGTGGGGGCCACTGGCGCGGTCGCGGGGTGCAGCAGCAGCGCGTCGAGCCCCGGATCGAGCGCCGGCAGCGCGGTGTCGAGCGCGATCTCGCAGGGGGCGTCGGCGGTCGGCTCGGCGGCCTCGCAGGCGGCGTCGGCCGCGGCATCGGCGCTGGGGCAGATCAAGAACGGCGTGACCGCCACCTCGGACGTCAAGGTCGGAGCGGTCACCATCGGCTCGGACGGCAAGGCGTCAGCCGAGGTCACGGCCACGAACCCGACCAGCAGCGCGCACGATTACACGATCGCCGTGTCCTTCGACGACCAGAACGGAGGACTCCAGGACGCGACCGTGGTGAGCATCTCGAACGTCCCCGCCAACGGCTCGGGGACCGGCACCGCGAACAGCAACCGACAGCTGTCGGGGACGCTGACGGCGAAGGTGTCGGCCGCGGTGCGGCACTGACGGCCGAGCGCTCCTTGATTCCGCGTCAGGGTTCCCATACAGTCAAGCGTAAGGGAATCCTGACATCAAAGGGGGTGCGTGATGGGCTGGCTCTACGAAGGGGTCCCCGACGAGGAGCACGAAGGCCACGCGGTCGGGGTGCTCGCCAACGGCGTGATCCCGGCCTACGGCTCGGGCGGCCAGTGGTCCGAGATGGAGTTCCGGGACGGCTGGTGGTCGCCGGGTGCCGGCTCGGACGATCCGGGCGTGGAGCCGGCGTGGCTGCTGCCGGCCTGCGTGTGCGGCTGGCGCGGCGAGCGCGTCGGTTACGACCCGCAGGCCGAGGACACGGCGCGGGCGCAGTGGGACGTCCACATGGACGACGTCACCGTGTACTTCCTGACGGTCGCCAAAGCCGCCGAGGCGCTGGCCGGCGCCCTTGAGACGGCGCGCAAGGAGGGCGAGTACGACGCCCGGCCGCTGGCCGTCGTCAAGGCACTGCGGGTCACGCAGGCGCGCATCGGCTCGGAGATCGCGGCGGTAGTGGGGGCCGCTCGGGCCAAGGAGCTGAGCTGGGAGCTCATCGGGGACGCGCTGGGCGTCACACGGCAGACCGCGCATGAGCGGTACCGGGAAGTCGCGGCCGCTCCGGCACGGCCGGAATAGACACGGCTGGAACAGGCACGGCTGGAACAGAAGAGTCCCGGATCGGCGTCGCATGCCGATCCGGGACCCGTCAGACCCTCTACTCAGCCGTTCTTCTGCTCCAGCACCGCACCGCTGCCCGGACCCGTACCGGTCCGCAGGCCGCTGCCGTCGGTCCCGGTCACCGCCCCCTTCGGCGGGCCGGCCGGCAGGCTCACGCAGGCCGGCACCGGTCGGTCGGTCAACACCGAGGCGACCTGCCCCCTGCCGCCGTCGAAGCTGAAGGCGACCAGCATCGTGTCGTTCGGCGGCAGGCCCTTGGCCTGGACCGTGACCGAGCTGAGGCCGCCGGGACCGGCCTGCACGCCGAGCGTCGTCTGGCCGGCGCGCTGGGCCGGCGCGGCGAAGGAGTCGATCGAGGGGCAGCCCGGCGTGGCCTTGAGCACCACCACGCTGGCGCCGAGCCGGTGCAGCTCGGCGTTCGCGCCGGAGATGCCGCCGGCCTTGGTGACCGAGACGGTGACGGTGCCGTCGTGGTTGTCCGTCACGGCGTAGGCCGAGGCGGTTGCGCCGAAGACGGTGAAGCCGACGGCCGTGGCGCCGGCCGCCGCCACGGTGCCGGCGGTGGCCCAGGCGGGGCGCGCGTACCGGCGGCGGGTGCCCGGTACCTGCGCGGCGGCCGCGGCGTCCGTGGCCAGGGCGGCCCCGTGCTCGGCCATCAGGTCTTCGAAGAGGTGGTCGGCGAACTCGGTCATGGTGTCGCTCCGGATTCCGGGCGCGTGGTGTGCGCCCTGCGTAGACGGGTTCGGGCGCGCATGAGCCGCATGCGCAGCGCGCCCGCGGAGATGCCGAGCACTGCCGCCGCCTCCTTGGCCTTCAGGCCCGCGATGTCGACCAGCTCGACGGCCTGGCGGTCCAGGTCCGGCAGCCGGGTCAGCTCGCTGACCAGGGCCCGGCCCTCCCGCTCGGCGTCGATGCGGTCGAGGAGTTCCTCGACGTGGTCCGCCGCCAGATCGCGGCGCCCCGCCAGCCGGACCGCGCGCTCACGGCGGCGCGCGTCGGACTCGCAGTGCTTGGCGAAGACCCGGCGCGCTATGCCGAACAGCCAGGCGCGCGCGGTGCCGCGGCGGGGGTCGAAGGTGGTGTAGGAGGTGATCGCCTCGACGAACGTGTCCGCGGTCAGGTCGGCGACCGTCTGCGGATCCGTGCTGCGCCGGGCGAAGTAGGCGGTGACCGCGTCGATGTTGGCGCGGTACATGTGCTCGAAACCGGCGGCGGGGTCGTGGTCCGGGGCGGGCCGCCAGGGCCGTCCCGGATGCGTGGGCTCCGTTCGCGGCCGATCTCGAGGGCGCTGTGGGCGCTGTGGTCGCTGCGTCGTCGTCTCGCTCACACCATGGGGTTGCCGTCTTCGCCGGATTCTGTCACAGCCCGGGGTTCACACGTCTGGCGCTGGCGACGTTTGCGCAGGCCCCGGTGTGTGCAGACCACCGGGTGATCGTTGCCCCCGACTCAGCGAGGTCACCGTTGAAGCAGCGTGCGAACAAGGGTGCGGCCGCCGCCGCGGTGTGCGTGGCCCTGCTGGCCATGGCCGGCTGCGGGTCGTCGAAGCCGAAGTCGGACTCCGCACCGGCCGCGTCGTCCTCGGCGGCGGGCGGGCAGGCGAGTCCGGCGAGCCCGAACGCCGCCACGCCGCAGGTCTCCGACCAGCTGCAGTCGGACTACGAGATGATGGTCGCCAACGTCCTGCCCTCGGTGGTGCAGATCAGCACCGACAGCGGCCTGGGCTCCGGCGTGGTCTACGACACCAAGGGCGACATCCTCACCAACGCGCACGTGGTCGGGCAGGCCACCAGCTTCAAGGTCACCCAGCCCACCGGCGGCCAGCCGCTGACCGCCTCGCTGGTCGGCAGCTTCCCCACCGGCGACCTGGCGGTGATCCGGGTCAGCGGCGGCGCCGGCGGGCTCAAGCCGGCGAAGTTCGGCGACTCCACCAAGCTCAAGGTCGGGCAGATCGTGCTGGCGATGGGCAGCCCGCTGGGCCTGACCGGCACCGTGACCGAGGGCATCGTCTCGGCGCTGGGCCGGACCGTGACCTCCAACGACGCCAACGGCGCCGCGATCACCGTGGGCGACGCCATCCAGACCTCCGCGGCGATCAACAACGGCAACAGCGGCGGCGCGCTGGTGGACCTGTCCAGCGAGGTGGTCGGCATCCCGTCGGCCGCGGCCCTGAACCCCGAGCTCGGCAACAGCGCCGCGCCCGGCATCGGCTTCGCGATCCCGACCGCGACCGCGACCCGGATCGCCGACCAGCTGATCGCCTCGGGCAAGGTCACCGACTCCGGCCGCGCCGCGCTCGGGGTGAAGGTGCAGGGCGTGGTGGACAACAACGGGACCCCGGCCGGCGTCGGCATCGCCCAGGTGGAGGCGAACAGCGCCGCCGGGGCGGCCGGGCTGAAGGTCGGCGACGTGATCACCGCGGTGAACGGCACGCCGACGCCGGACCCGACGACGCTGTCCCAGGTGCTGGTGACGCTCAAGCCCGGACAGCAGGTCAAGGTGGACTACACGTCCCCGGACGGATCGAAGCACACGGCGACGGTCACGCTCGGGACGCTGAACGGGTGAGCGGACGGACCGCTCAGACAGTCCACGGCGGGACGATGCCGTCGCCCTCGCGCGGCAGCGTCCACGCCCGTCCCCCGGCCGGCGCGGTCACGATCGCGCTGAACCCGGCAACCGGGTCCGGGGTGACCCGGCGCTCGGCGTCGGCCGGCACCACGATGGTGTCGCCGGCGCGCAGCGCGTGCTTGTCCCCGGCCAGTTCCACGTCCGCGGCGCCGGCGGTGAAGAGCCAGATCTGCTCGACGTCGATGACGTGCAGCGGCCCGGCCGGCGCCCCGGCCTCGACGTCCACGCGCCAGATCGGCCGCTCGGCGGCACCGAGCGTGGGCGAGGCGAGGGTGGTCATGGTGCCGGCCGGGGTCTGGCTGCGGCGGGTCTCGGAGGTGCGGATGACGGACATGGAGGGCTCCTCGGTCTACAATCGACAACGGCGTTGTCCTAACTAGACAATAAGGTTGTCGATTGTGTCAAGAGCGCTCCCGCCGCCAGGCTCTGACCTGCCGTTGCTCATGCTGCTCGGCTTCCGGGCCCTGATCGACGACGTGCACACCGAGCTCGCCGAGGCCGGCCACCCGGGCTTCCGGCCGCTGCACGGCGTCACGTTCAAGGCCATCGGCGAGGGCGTCACCGCCTCCGAGCTCGGCCGGCGCCTCGGCGTGTCCAAGCAGGCGGCGGGCAAGACCATCGAAGGACTCGAACGCGAGGGGTACGTGGAGCGGGTCGCCGACCCCGCGGACGCCCGCAGCAAGATCATCCGACTCACCCCGCGCGGCACGGAGGTGCAGCAGCGCGCGTTCGAGGCGATGGCCGGCCTGCGCGCACGCTGGGCCGAGCGGCTCGGCGAGGAGCGGATGACCGCGATGGAGGAGGCGCTGCGGGAGATGACGGCCGACCGGGAGATGAAGTTCGACATCCCAGGGTGGTTCAACGGTTAGCCCGGGCGCGCCGATCATCGGTCTTATGCCGCCCTCGGCCGAGCGGGGCCGTGTCGGTACCGGCAGCGCGGTGGGCGAGCGACTCGACTGTGATCATGAGACATCGCCCGCTGACCGCCCTGACCCTCGCCGCAGTGATCGTGACGGCCGCACCCGCCGAGGCGTTCGCGGCAGCGGGACGTCCGGCACTGCCCGCGGCGGTGATCGAACCGGAGAAGCAGGCCGCAGATTCGGTCGGGCTGCTGGCCGGCGGCATGGTGGTCGCGGCGAGCGCCGCTTTCGCGGGGATGGCGATGGTGCGGGGGAAGAAGGCGCGGCGGTGAGGTGCCCGGGCTGATCGGCCGGTTGGCAGGCCTGCGAGTCATGGCCGGGCTGGGCTGAGCAGGGCGCGAAAGCTGCGCCATCTGAGCTGATCGGCCGCTTCAGATGGCTGGCCGGCTGCCGACTACCCGACCGGCCCCACATAGAACCGCACCCTGGCCGGAAGCCCGTCGGCGGCGATCCACCCGCCGTCACCGCTCCCCGCCAGCCGCCATCCGGCCCGCTCGTACAGCGCGATCGCGCCGGCGGCCGCCGCGTCCACTTCGAGCACCGCCTGGAGCCCCTCGTCTCTCGCCGCCCGGGCTGCCCGGTCGAGCAGGTCCGTGGCCAGGCCGCCGCGGCGCGCGTCCACCGCCACGAACAGGCGCGCGACCAGGGCGAGCTTGGCCGCCGGGAGGGCGAGCGCCTCGGCGATGGCGGCGCCGGCCCGGGTGAGTGCCACGTGGCCGAGGACCCGGTCGGTGTCGGTGTCGGTGTCGCCCGCGGTCGCGATCCAGCAGCCGATCATGTCCCGCGGCGTCAGCCAGCCCTGGGGGTCGGCCGGCCAGCGGACCGGGTAGCCGTCGGTTTCGTGGACGCCGCGCAATGCCTCGGCGCAGGCCGGCAGGTCGGTGGGGCGGCGGGGGCGGATCACTCGTTCGGGCACGGCGTCCAAGGATAGGCGCGGCGCGGCTTCGGTCGTTGTCATGGTGATGTGCGTGGTCGGGGGGGGGGGCCCCGCCGGGGGGGGGGGGGGGCCCCCCCCCCCCCCCCGGGGCCCCCCCCCCCCCCCCCAAACAAAAAAAGACCCAAAAAAAAGGGAAAAAAAACCCCCCCCCCCCCGAAACCAAACCCCC